>JBCBOW010000034.1:0-9700 GCA_039821045.1 Pseudomonadota bacterium | reverse complement strand
CGTAATCCGGCGCTTCTTCGAATTGCGACTGATAGCTCTTGGTGCTCAGCGCCTGCACATGATTGCGCATCGACTTTGCGTGAAACCCAAGCTGGCGCGCGCGCTCTTGATCATCATCAGCTTCGAATGCGGCCTGATAGGCGTTGAGCGACACTTTGGAATCGACGACCAGCTTCTTCTGACCCGGCACCTTGATGATCGCATCGGGGCGCAGCCGGCCCTCTTCGGTGTTGACCGAGTGCTCCAGCACAAAGTCCGTATGCTCAGCCAGACCGCATTGCTCGAGCAGGTTTTGCAACGCCCGCTCTCCCCAGCGCCCGCGAGCCTTGGGCGCATTGGTGAGCGAATTGCCGAGCCGCTGCGCCTCGCGCCGGACTTCTTCCTGCCCCTCGCGCATCGACTGGATCAGGCCATTGAGCTGTCCGAAGGCATCAACCCGTTGTTTCTCCAGCGTTTCCACCTGCTTTTCATACTTCTCTAGCCGTTCACCCACCGGATTGAGCAGAGCCTTGATCTTGGCTTCGCCCGTCGCCTCGCTCTCTTTGAAGCGGGCCTCGGCGCGCTTCAGAAACTCGTCCTGATTGGCCTTCAGCACCTCCGCACCGGTCGCTTTAAACTCGGTCAGCATCGCCTCGCGCGCCTGCACCAGAGCCGCCTTCTGCTCCTCAAAGGCCTTGGCGCGCTCGCTCGCGGTCGCTTCAAGCTGAGCCAAGCGTTCTGACAGGGCGGCGCGTTTGGTGCGCGTCTCGTGCAGCTCGGCTGCGAGATCATCGACGCGGCCCGCGCGCTCGCTTGCCGCTGAAAGCTCAACGCGCGCATCGCTCAATTGCCCCTCAAGCGCGCGCGTGGCCGCTTCCGCCGCGCCCAAACGCTCTTTCAAATCGGCGACCGGCCGCGAGGCGAAAAACCAAGCGCCAGCGCCGCCCAGAACAAGCCCGGCCAGAAGGGTCACAATCAAGAGAATCGCATTGTCCATGGCTCTTTATACCACAGAACAAAATGCGAACAAGCGGGTCTCAGCCGGATTTCCCCGGCTTACGCCGCCGTGCGCAGTTTCTTCAGCTTTTTGAGTGCCATGCCGCGTTTGAGCCGCGAGAGGTGATCGATGAAGACGATTCCCTCCAGATGGTCCATCTCGTGCTGCATGCAGGTCGCCATCAGGCCGTCCAAATGCTCTTCGTGCGTGTTGCCGTCCAAGTCCTGATAGCGCACGGTGCACGTGATCGGGCGATCGACCTCTGCGAAGATTTCAGGGAGCGAAAGGCAGCCTTCCTGATAGGTTGAGAGTTCTTCTGCCGGATCAGAGATTTCAGGGTTAATGAAGACGCGCGGATTGTTCTTCACCGGTTGGCGCTCGGTGCCGTCTTCGTCCTTGATCGGCTCTGCGTCCTCGTCGGTCTCTTGCAGATCGATCACCAGCACGCGCTTGGGCACGCCCACCTGGATCGCAGCAAGGCCGATGCCGGGCGCATCATACATCGTCTCAAACATATCCTCGACGAGCGTCTTGAGCTCATCGTTAAACTCATGCGGCTCAACCGGCGTTGAGACGGTCTTGAGCAGCGGATCAGGGACTTCGATGATTTCGCGGATAGCCATGAGTTGCAAATAGTCGCAGAGCGGGCGGCTCGCAAGCCGGAGGGAGGGTTGAAAGTGATCAGTCACCCCACCGGCCGCCGCGCGCGCAGGGCCTGTGCGAGCGTGCCTTCATCGAGATAATCGAGCTCACCGCCCACGGGCAGGCCGTGCGCAAGCTGTGTGATGCGCACGCCGTGGGGCTCCAGGCGTTCCGCTAGGTAATGCGCGGTGGTCTGCCCTTCGAGTGTGGCGTTGGTGGCGAGCACCACTTCATCCACCGCGCCGCCTTCGACACGCGCGAGCAGCTGATCGATCGCCAAATCTTCAGGCCCGATCCCATCGAGCGCCGAAAGCCTTCCACCCAGCACATGATAGCGCCCCTGAAACAGTCGCGCACGGTCAAGCGCCCAGACATCCGCGACATCCTCGACAACGCATAAAGAGCGCTGGTCGCGCCGCGGATCAGAGCAAATGCCGCAGGGGTTGGTCGTATCGACATTGCCGCAGATCTCGCATTCGACCAGCGTTTCAGAAACAGACGCAAGCGCTTCAAGCAGAGCGGGCAAAGCGTTCTCGCGGTTCTTCACCAGCCACAGCACCGCGCGCCGCGCCGAACGCGGTCCGAGCCCCGGCAACCGGGCGAGTGCGCTCGAAAGCTGTTCGATCTCTTGCGATGCCATGGGGGGAGAGATAGGGGCTGGCGCTTTAGGAACAAAGGCCGCGCGCTCGCTCTATGCCCTCAAACTTGCGGATAGTCTTTATGGGGACGCCCGATTTCGCGGTCCCGGCGCTGCGCGCGCTGCACGATGCGGGGCACGATATTGCCTGTGTCTACACCCAGCCGCCGCGCCCGGCGGGCCGGGGAAAGAAGCTGCGCGCCTCGCCGGTGCAGGAATCCGCGGAAGGGCTCGGGCTGGAGGTGCGCTCGCCTGCATCGCTGAAAGGCGCCGAGCAGGAGGAGGCCTTTGCCGCCTTGGGTGCGGATGTGGCGGTGGTAGCGGCCTATGGCCTGATCCTGCGGCGCGCTGTGTTGGAGGCGCCGCGATATGGCTGCCTCAACATTCACGCATCGATCCTGCCGCGCTGGCGCGGCGCGGCGCCGATCCACCGCGCGATCATGGCGGGCGATGAAGAGACGGGCGTGACGATCATGCAGATGGAGCGCGGGCTCGATACCGGGCCAATGCTGCATGTGGTGCGCACCCCGATTGACCACAAGACAACCGGAGAGTTGACCGGGGAATTGGCGCAGATGGGCGCTGAGGCGATGGTCGAAGTGCTAAGCGACCTCTCCGCGTTTCCGCCGCAGGTCCAGGATGACGAGGCCGCCACCTATGCCCCCAAGATCGACAAGGCCGAAGCGCGGATTGATTGGGCATCGCAAGCAAGCGCGATCGAGCGCCAAGTGCGCGGGCTTGCCCCCTTCCCCGGCGCGTGGTTTGCGCTGGGCGATGAGCGGGTGAAAGCGCTCTTTGCTGATGTGGTTGAAGGCGTGGGCGAGCCGGGCGAAGTGCTGGACAACGACTTCACCATTGCGTGCGGCGCTGATGGCTCGGCGCGCGCGATCCGCCCCGCCCGCCTCCAACGCGCAGGCAAACCCGCCATGGACCGCGCCGACTTTCTGCGCGGGCGTCCAGTTGAGCCGGGGACGCTTCTCGCCTGAATCGCCAGATGACCCGTTTCGCGCTCACCATCGAATTTGACGGCACACCGTTTCACGGACTTCAGCGCCAGAAGCACGGGCCCAGCGTCCAGCAAGCGATTGAGGAGGCCGCCGCGCGGATTACCGGCGAGCCGATCACGCTGCATAGCGCCGGGCGGACCGATAGCGGGGTCCACGCGCTCGCTATGCGCAGCCATTTTGATGCCGACAAGGCGATCGAGCCCTTTCGCTTGATGGAAGCGCTCAACGCCCATTTGCGCCCAGACCCGATCGCGATCACCGCGTGCGAGGTGGTCCCCGAGGATTGGCACGCGCGCTTTTCGTGCACCGGGCGCCGCTATCTCTACCGCATCGCCAATCGCCGCGCGCCCTTGACGCTCGCAAAGGACCGCGCCTGGCATGTCGCGCAAGAACTGGACGCTGAGGCGATGCACCGCGCCGCGCAAAGCCTTGTGGGGCGGCACGATTTCACCACTTTCCGCTCGGTCCAGTGCCAAGCGGCAGACCCGGTCAAATCGCTCGACCGGCTCGATGTCGAACGGGTCGAAACCGAGACCGGCCCCGAAGTGCGCATTCATGCAGCAGCACGCTCATTCTTGCATCATCAGGTCCGATCCATGGTCGGCTGCCTCAAGCTTGTTGGCCAAGGCTCTTGGGAGGAAGCGCGCGTGGCTGAGGCTCTCGCTGCGCGCGACCGGGCGCAACTGGGGCTTAACGCGCCGCCTCATGGGCTCTACTTCGTCGAGGCAGCCTATCCTTAAGGAGCACAGCTGAGCATGGCCAAATGGTACGCGCTGCCCACTTCATCCACCATGAGCGATGGCGATTACCGCGCTGGCCTCAATGCGATGAACATCGTTTTCGGCGCGGTGCTGGGCTTTGTGCTGGTGGGCGGAGAGAACTTGCCCGTGCTCGACTTTATGGCCCTGCTCGGCGTTAGCGCGCTGATCGTGATGATGATTCAAGCGATCGCGCTGAGCGATTACAAGCTGTTCAACATCGCCGTCACCGCGGCAGCGATTTTTTACCTGCCCAAGGTCGCTGAGGACTGGTTCAACATCGCCGAGGTTCCCAAATTGCAGCCCACGCTCGCGGTATGGGCCACAATGGCGTTGATCCTAGAGCTTTCCCCGCGAGAAAAACTCGCTACGCACAAAGCCAAAGCCATAACAGGAGAGACAGACACATGAGCACCACCGGCAAACAGCTTTTCACCACCCTTACCGCGGACGGCAAACTCACGCTCGAAATCAGCGAGGAGACCTTCCCCGAGCCCACCGGCAACCAAGTGCTCGTCAAAATGGAAGCGGCACCGATCAACCCGTCTGATCTTGCGATCCTGACAAGCGCTGCGGATTTCGAGACCGCTGAATATTCGCCCGGTAAGGTCGTCGCGAATATGCCCGAGCCGTTCCTCACCGGGCAGAAAAACCGCCACGGCCAGCGTCTGCCTGCCGGTAACGAAGGCGCGGGTACTGTGGTTGCAACGGGCGACGGCGATATGGCCAAAGCGCTGATGGGCCAACGCGTCGCCTGCGTGCCGGGCAACGCGTTTAGCCAGTATGCAATCGCTGATGCCATGATGTGCCTGCCGCTGGGCGAGCATTCTTCAGAAGCGGGCGCATCGAGCTTTGTAAACCCGATGACCGCGCTTGGCTTTGTCGAAACCGCGCGCATGGAAGGCCACGATGCCATCGTGCACTTGGCCGCCGCCTCAAACCTGGGCCAGATGCTCGGTAAGATCTGCCAGGAAGACGGCATGAAGCTGGTCAACATCGTGCGCCGTCAGGAACATGTCGACCTGCTCAAGGCGCAAGGCGAGAAGTACGTCGTCAACTCGTCAGACGCCGATTACATGGCGAACTTGCGCGCCGCGATCGCTGAGACGGGCGCGTTCCTGGGCTTTGATCCGATTGGCGGCGGCCAAAGCACCGACGGCGTGCTCAAGGCGATGGAACAGGTCGCCGCTAGCCAGATGGACGAATATTCGCGCTACGGCTCCAACCAGGACAAGAAGATGTACCAGTACGGGCGTCTTAACCTCACCGAGCCGACGATCCTGACCCCGTCTTACGGCCTGCAATGGTGCGTCCAGGGCTGGTTGCTCACTCCGTTTCTCGCCAAGGCGGGCATGGAGACGGTGGTGAAGATGCGCACCCGCGTGCAGCAAAATCTCGATACGACCTTCGCCTCGAGCTACAAGGCCAAGATCGATCTGGAAGGCATGCTGACCAAAGACGCGATCCTCGATTATCGCCAGATGAAGACCGGCGAGAAGTATCTGGTGACGCCCTGGGGCTGAGACTGTGGCTCGGGGGCACTCGGGTCTTGCTGCGGCGAGATCAAAGTGCCCCTGGCTCGGGCACTCTCAGGGCCGATGCTGCGCCGGATTTATTGGCTTGGAATGGCCGGGTATGGGGGTGGGAGCGAGCAATCTCAGCGTTTCAACGCTTCAGTGTTCTTCCCGTTGAGAAAGTCAGTTATCGCCCGACGCTGTGCGAGCAGCCCCTCCTCATAAGAATTGCTCTGCCGCTTATCAGACGCAATTGCTTCAGTATTGAAGCGCAAGGCCTCGTCTAACAACTTGTTTCGATCAGATTCGCTCGTATTGGGATCTCGCGCAGCTGCAATAAGATGGTTCGCCTTTTCGGCAAGGCACTCCGGATGTTGCGCCTTCAAGCATCGGGCGAAATGCATTTCTGATCGTTGCCTATCTCCAGCAAAATCGTAGTGGAAAGCCAACTCCTTATCGCCCCAGCTTTCGCCGTTTGCTGCGGCATGCTCCGCTTTGGCAAGCTCATGGGCAGGCAGCGGGTATGGTGTTCCGGGAACGGAGCCATCCGAACAAGCCAGCAAAGGAGCGACAAACAGTGATATGCTCATCCGCGCATTCATGATCGACGGGTAGATCAGTCCCGAGGTGTCCGCAATGGCTCGGAGGCCGACCCTTGCGCTTTCACCGCCTACAGATCGACGCCAAGCGTCCTAAAACACCTCCGCCAGAAACGCGTCCACCGCTTGCGTTTGCGCGGAGCCTGCCTCGGTCCCGAGCTCGCGGTTCATCCGCCCGTGATCGGTGTTCGCAATCGACACCGCCTCGGCCTTGCTCCCCGCGGCGTTGAGCGCGTTCACAAGGCTTTCCGCCTGCGCTTTGGCGACATCGCGCTCTTCGACATACAGCGCCAGCCACTGGGGCGCATCCTCGCCGCCGACATGCGTGATCGGGGAAAGCGCACGCTGGCGCTCTGGATCCTCGCTGAAGACTTCGCGATAGAGGTTCAGCGCCTGCGATGCCATCACTTCCGAGGCGCGCGCTTCGCTTGCCGCGATATTGGCGGGCACGTCATAGCCAGCGCCGTCCAAAAGGATCACGCCCTCAATCGCATCAAAGGCTGAGCCAGCATATTGCGGATCGCTTGCCACCAGAGCGGCGAGATGTGCGCCGGCGCTGTGGCCCATGAGCACGATGCGCTCTGGATCAAAGCCGATGGCGCCCGCCTGCCCTCTCAGCGCCTGCAAGGCTGCGCCCACATCGCGGGCCTGCTCTTCGACCGGCGCACCGGGCAGCACGCGATATCCGGTCGAGGCAAAGTAAATCTCGCTCTTGCCGAAATGCGCAGGCTTCTGGCCGACCATCTTGTGGCTTCCCATGCGCCAGCCGCCGCCATGGACGAACAGCACCAGCGGCAGCTCATCGACCGCACCTTCGGGCTCGAACACGTCGATCTGTTGGCGCTCATCAGAGCCATAAAAGACCGTGCGCGTGGGTTTGACCGCCCGTTGAAACGCGCCCGCCTGTTCGCCGCGCCGCTCGCGCACGCGCGAGGCCACCTGATTGCGGCAATTGTCAGAAAGCTGATCGGCCTTGCTTTGAAGGCAAGCGGGGATTTGCGAGCGATCGCGACCGCACAGGTTCATGATCTCCTGAATGCACTGGCGCGAAGGGCGACCGCCCCCGCTGCGCTGCGCGAGGATCGGCGTTGCGACAACGCTTAAGGCGACGCCGGCAGCGAGCACGGCAGCGGCACGGTTCATGGGGCGGTTCTCCTGGTGGATGGGGAGCTTTGATCGAGGTGTGCGGCGGTATTTCGGCGAGAACAAACGCCAAGCCAAGTCGCGCAATGTCGCAGTTTGTATAGATCGCTTTCCTACTGGAGGCGAGAGAGTGCAGGATTGCGCGATGCTTGCCCAATGTGCCTCCCATCAACGCTTGCCTGATCGCTTTTCTCGATCAAACCGCGCTGCTGTGATCGAGGGGATTTTTGCGCTTGGACAGTGTGCCAGGTGTGTCAGGCGTTCTGTACGTGCGACGAACCGAGCGCTGACAGGCCTGCGCGACTCACACGCTCACATCGCTTGCCCTGCTGCGCTCAAGCGCCTAGGCCCGCGCGGTTTGCGTGAAACCTGCGACAAGGAAAGCATAGAGAAGATATGGCCAACGTGACCGTGATCGGCGCTCAATGGGGCGATGAGGGCAAAGGCAAGATCGTCGACTGGCTCGCATCCCGCGCCGATGCCGTTGTGCGCTTTCAGGGTGGTCACAATGCGGGCCATACGCTCGTGATCGATGGGACGACCTACAAGCTCTCGCTGCTGCCCTCCGGCATCGTCTCAGGCACGCTTTCGATGATCGGCAATGGCGTGGTGCTGGATCCGTGGGCGCTGCGCGATGAGGTGGAAAAGCTGGAGAGCCAGGGCGTTCGCGTCGATGATGACAACTTGGCGATCGCGGACAATTGCCCGCTGATCCTGCCGATGCACCGCGATCTAGATGGCTTGCGCGAGACTCAGGCGGGCAAGGGCAAGATCGGCACCACGGGGCGCGGGATTGGACCTGCATATGAAGACAAGGTCGGGCGGCGAGCGATCCGGGTGTGTGACCTCGCGCATCTCGACGCGCTCGATGCGCAGCTCGATCGGCTGTGCGCGCATCACGATGCTTTGCGCGCGGGCTTTGACCAGCCGCCGGTGGACCGCGAGGCACTGATCGCTGAGCTGCGGGACGTTGCGCCGTTCGTGCTGCGGTTTGCACAGCCGGTTTGGAAACGCTTGAAGAAGGTCCGCAAGGCGGGCGCGAAGATCCTGTTCGAGGGCGCGCAGGGCGTGCTGCTTGATGTTGATCACGGCACCTATCCCTTCGTCACCAGCTCGAACACGGTAAGCGGCACGGCGGCTAGCGGGAGCGGCCTTGGTCCGGGATCAACCGGCTTCGTGCTGGGGATCGTCAAAGCCTATACGACGCGCGTAGGCAGCGGCCCGTTCCCAACCGAGCTTGACGATGAGATCGGCCAGGGGATCGGCGAGCGGGGCCATGAGTTTGGCACCGTCACCGGGCGTCAGCGCCGGGTGGGCTGGTTTGATGCGGTGCTGGTGCGCCAGACTTGCTCCATCAGCGGGGTGACAGGCATTGCGCTCACCAAGATCGACGTGCTCGATGGGCTTGAGACGGTCAAAATCTGCACCGGATACCGCCTGCGCAACAATGTATATGACTATCTGCCCAGCCACGCGGCGGATCAGGCCGCAGTAGAGCCGATCTATGAGGAGATGGAAGGCTGGGAGGAGAGCACGGCGGGCGCACGCTCTTATGTCGATCTGCCGGCCAATGCGATCAAGTATATCCAGCGCGTGCAAGAGCTGATCGAGTGCCCCGTGGCGCTGGTCTCCACGAGTCCTGAGCGCGATGATACGATCCTGATGCGCGATCCGTTTGTCGATTGATAGCGCTGGTGGTGGCTCTTAGTCCTTCGGCTGCGCCCTCAAAGGGCGCGTCTCTAGATGAGACAGCGGGGCAGCCGGGCAATGGTGGAGAAAGGTCTGAGGCGGTATAGGGCTGCGAGTATGAAACGCATCGCCTCAATGCTCCTGGCCTTCGCGCTTGTGGCCTGCTCGTCAGGCCCCTCGCCGCAAGTGGTGCAGGCGCCTGGCAGCGGTGTCGAAGGGCTCGCGCGCCCGGACGGCGGGATCGCAAGCCGCTCGATCCCGCGCCGGGGCGGCGGGCCGTTGGTGGCGGACTATCTGCTGGTCGACAAGTCTGAGCGGCTGCTGATCGCTTACAGCGCGGGCCAGCCGATCCGCGCCTATCGCGGCATCCAGTTTGGCGATGCGCCGCAGGGGCACAAGCAGTTCGAAGGCGATGAGAAGACCCCGGAGGGGCGCTACACGATCGACACGCGCAACCCGCGCAGCCGCTTTCACCTGTCGCTGCGCATCTCCTATCCCAATTCGCAAGATCGCGCCTTCGCCGCACAATATGGCCGCTCGCCCGGCGGCGACATCTTCATCCATGGCCAGCCCAACAGCTTGCCCCTTGGGCGCTTGCCAGGCGATTGGACGGATGGCTGCATCGCGCTCTCCAACGCCGAGATCGAGGAGCTATGGCAGCTGGTGCCGGATGGGACGGTGATCGATATCCGCCCCTGAAACGGCACTTTGCTAGGCCGCTTGCGTCAGTCGTCG
>JBCBOW010000033.1:0-9729 GCA_039821045.1 Pseudomonadota bacterium | reverse complement strand
CGCGGTTGCGCAAGTCGTCCTCAATCGCGTCGCGCATGCCAGCTGGCCGGGCAGCGTGTGCGGGGTCGTCTATCAGGGTTCGCAGCGCTCGACGGGCTGTCAGTTTACTTTCACCTGTGATGGAAGCCTCGGCCGCCGCCCAAGAGGCGCAAGCTGGGATCAGGCGCACCGCATCGCGCGCGCCGCGCTTTCAGGCGATGTCTATGCGCCGATTGGCCACGCCACCCACTACCACACGCTTTGGGTGAACCCCTATTGGGCCAAATCGCTCGATCATGTCGGGACGATCGGCGCGCACAGGTTTTACCGCAATCGCGGCGCAGCGGGCCGCGAGGCTGCCTTTACCGGGCGCTATGCCGGGGAAGAGCCGAGCATAAGCGCTCGCCGCAATTCAAGCGCCAACTCCAGCCGTGCCTCGGTAAGCCCGGTGCGTGCCGCCGCTGGCCCTGCTGAAGTGGTGATCGCGCCGCTCGATACGCTCGCCGAGGCAACCGGCCCTGTTTCGCGCGCTGGCCCTCCTGAGGCGAACCCGCTCGCTGATCCGGGGCTTTCGAACGCAGGCCGCGCGCGAGCGAAGTATGCCAATGCCGGTCGCTGGAAGACGGATCCTGCAAAGCTTGATCTCAGCCTGCAAAGCAGCAGCGAGACCGCGGGCGAAAGCGCCTCAGCTCCGCCGCAACCCTAGTGGCTTCACAGCGTTAACGCGGCTTCAACCCTGAAATCACACCAAGCCTTAGCGGCCGACCCGGCATAGATGCATTCATAGAGAAATCCGGGCAGCATCGTCTCCAGCGCCGCTCAACTCGCGCCTTTCAGGACGAGTTTGTGCGCCGCTTAATCGACCCGCCGCTCTGCTTGTGCCAGGTGTAACTTTGATCACTGTCCCCTTCCCCGTGTTCGTCGGCCATGCGTGCTCCGCTCTTGCGCCACCAAGGGCGCGGGCAATGGCGCGCCGGGCAGAGACGCGGTTTGCCAACGACAACCACGAAGCGAACGCCACCGGCAAGCGCAGCCACAGCGATGATCGCTTGCTGCAGGCCGCTTTGCGCCACTTTGCCGAGCATGGCCTTGGAGCAGCTCGCGCCGCGCGCGCGCAGGCGGATGCGGCGTTTCTGGTCGGCGATCAGCAAGGTTATGATTGGTGGCTCAGCATCACGCGCACTCTGGACCGCCGGCTTGCTGCCCAAGCCGAGCGCCGCACCCAAGGCAAGCTGATCCTTGCTGCCCCTGGCAAAGCTTGCGCGCGCACTCTCGATCTGGCCTCCAGCGAGATCGATGATGCCGGTCAGCCTGCCAAGTCCGAGCCAGAGCCCACCTGACCTATAGGTAAAGGCTTTGCATAAAGCGCGCCTGCATCAACGCTGTATACAGTAATCAACGCATTAACCCGCGCTTGACGACTTGGCGCTAGGGCGTTCGACTTATGGGAGCGAGCCGGACACTATCGCGTTGGGGCGCACAATTGGTGCGCATGCATCATCGCGACAAGACAACTGCGCGGGTTCGTCGCATGCTTGTCCGTACTCTTTACGATCAGCCCTCTAACCTTGCTGTGGGTGCGCTGGCTGGCATCGCTACGACCGGGGTTGCGGCCGCTGTCGTCAATCAGCCATCGATCTACATCGCCTTTGCGGTCCTGATTGTGATCGCGATCGCGCGCACGATCGCCGCATTCCGAATTTCGCCCGACGCTTCGCGCGCAAGCACCAACAAGCTTGAAATCGTCTACGAAATCGGCGCGTTCAGCTATGCGCTGGTGCTCGGAATGATCGCTGCGATGACGTTGTGGTTCGAGGATGGCAAGCCCGTTGCGGTGGTGATGGTCTCCAGCGCTTTGTGCTATGGTGTCGCCGTGTCCGCTCGCAACGCCGGGCGTCCAACGATCGCGATCGGCCAGATGATGCTTGTATGCTTGCCGATGTGTGTTGCCACCCTTGCCGTTGGCACGCTTATCTCGTTGACGCTGCTGGCGACGATGGCCTTCCTGTTGGCTGCGATGACCTCAATCACGCTCAACATCTTCACAGTTTTGCGCGAATCCATTGCCTCCGCGGACACCAGCGCGCAGCTCGCCGAAAAGATGCAGCACCTTGCGCGCACGGATGTTGTCACTGGCTTGTCCAACCGCGCCGGGCTCAATCACTCGATGGTCGAGACTATGATGTCGATCGAGGAGGGAAGCCGCTTTGCCCTGATATGGATCGATCTTGATCGCTTCAAGGAAGTGAACGATCTGCTGGGCCACCCTGTTGGCGATAAAGTGCTGGTGGAAGTCGGACGGCGCCTTCGCGGTGTCTGTTCACCTGCGGCGACCGTTTCGCGCTTTGGCGGCGATGAGTTCGTGATTTTCACCCCGATCACGGACCGCAAGGAAGCAGAGCGCATTGCGAGCGAGCTGCACGCTGAGATCATGCGTCCCGTGCGGGTCGAAGCGGATTTGCTTCAGGTGCGCGCATCGCTGGGCGTCTCGCTCTTGCCTGATGATGGCGGAGATGCCGATACGCTGATGCAGCGCGCTGACCTTGCGCTCTATCACGCCAAAGTCGGCGGCCGGGCACAGACCTGCTTCTTCGATCAATCGATGACGCGCGATCTGGTGCGGCGCCGCGAGATAGAGCAGGAATTGCGCTCAGCGCTCCAGCACGATGAGCTCTCGATCTTCTTTCAGCCGATCATCGATCTTGAAACGGGCCGTATCCGCACATTCGAAGCGCTGGTTCGCTGGTTTCACCCGGAAAAAGGCGAGCTGCGCCCTGATGAGTTCATCCCGGTGGCCGAAGAGACCGGCGTCATCATCAGCCTGGGCAATTGGATTACATCGCAAGCTGCACGGGCTGCGGCGCGCTGGCCTGAGGATGTGACCGTCGCGGTCAATCTCTCGCCGCTGCAAATTCGCGCGCCCGGCGCGGCGCTGGGAATCAGAAACGCGCTGCGCGAAGCCGGACTTGATCCGCGCCGGCTTGAGCTGGAAGTGACTGAGAGCCTGTTCATCGAAGACAATCATGCAACGGCCAACTTCGTGACCGAGCTTTCCGAGATCGGCGTCAGATTTGCGCTTGATGATTTTGGCACCGGCTATTCTTCGCTCGGCTATATCAACACCTTCCCCTTCAAGAAGATCAAGGTCGATCGCAGCTTCGTCTCAGGTCACCATGTAAGCCGCAAAAGCGATGCGATCATCCGCGCGGTCGCGGAGATGGGTTCGCGGCTGGATATGGAAATTGTGGCCGAAGGGCTTGAGACGATCGATCAGGTCCAGGCCGTGCGCGAGGCGGGATGCACGCTTGGCCAGGGGTTCTACTTCAGCCGGGCTGTTCCCGATTATCTGGCGGCGATGCTGCTGGCGCAGGAGCGCGACGACGTCACTGATCGGGTTCGTGCTTAAGGCCCCGCTGGCCCGCTCATCTGGCCCGCTCACCTAGGCTTTAATCCGGATTGCATGAGCGGATCGCAAGGCGTTTGGACGTTTTGATCGCGACGGACCTCAACACTCTTACTGCAACTGCAAACTATTCGCATATATTTCATCCGTATGCGACTTTTTGGTGGTTGCAATGCCATGGCGAGAGGCCTAACCCCGCCTCCGAAGCCAATGCACAACGCCGCTCGGGACGGGGGTCTGGCATGAGCCGCGATAAGACGGCGCTTCGCGAGAGTTGACAACCGTCCCAAGGGATCAGGGAAGGAAATCACGAATATGGCTCGCAAGAAGATTGCGCTTATCGGTTCAGGCATGATCGGGGGAACGCTCGCTCATTTGGCCGCGAAGAAGGAAATGGGCGATATCGTCCTGTTCGACATCGCCGAAGGCATGCCGCAGGGCAAGGCGCTGGACCTCTCGCAATGCGGGCCAATTGAGGGCTTCGACGCCAAGATCACCGGTTCAAACGATTATGCCGATATCGCTGGCGCTGATGTTGTGATCGTGACCGCTGGCGTCCCGCGCAAGCCGGGGATGAGCCGCGATGATCTGCTCGGCATCAACCTCAAGGTCATGAAAGCGGTCGGCGAAGGCATCAAAAACAACTGCCCCGACGCCTTTGTCATCTGCATCACCAACCCGCTCGACGCGATGGTCTGGGCCTTGCAGAAGTTTTCCGGGCTGCCTGCGAATAAAGTCTGCGGCATGGCGGGCGTGCTCGACAGCGCGCGTTTCGCGACCTTCCTCGCCTGGGAGTTCGAGTGCAGCGTCAAGGACGTGAACGCCTTCGTGCTCGGCGGCCACGGCGATACGATGGTGCCGGTGCTCTCCTACTCGACGATCAACGGCATCCCGGTGAAGGATATGGCCAAGATCAAGGGCGTCTCCGAAGACCGCCTCGACGAGATCGTCAAGCGCACGCGCGGCGGCGGCGGCGAGATCGTCAAGTTGCTCGGCACTGGCTCAGCCTATTACGCCCCCGCCACCAGCGCGATCAGCATGGCCGAAGCGTATATTGGCGACCAGAAGCGCATCCTGCCGAGCGCAAGCTTCGTTGAAGGCAAATACGGCCTCGACGGGCTCTATGTGGGCGTCCCCACCGTGATCGGCGCTGGCGGCACCGAAGACGTGGTCGAAATCGAACTGACCGACGAAGAGAAAGCGAACCTTAAGGTCTCAACCGACGCGGTCGAAGAGTTGCTTGAGGCGTGTAAAGCGCTGGATAGCTCGCTGGCGTGATGCGCTGCACTGCGCTCTTTGGGCTCCTCTTGGCGACCGCCTCCCCAGCTCTGGCGGAGGATCCATCACCCTACCCTGGTCTGGCCATCCTCGATGCGTTCAAAACGGGGTGCGGGGCGATTGAGGATCAGGCGGCAGCGTCAAGCTCGCTCACGGCGGCTGGTTGGGACGTATCCAACCCTGACTTTCGCCCCGGCCCGCTCACCGATTTTCTCGCCTTCGCGCAGGAAGCCGGTGGGGAAGCCGTGCGCGCGCAAGGTGGCACTATGAGCGACATGGAAGTCTTCGAACGCGAAATCGAAGGCGAGAGGGTGTTTGTCGTGCTGTCCGAAGTGCGTATTGATGGCACGCGTGTCACCGGCTGCCGATTGTTCGATTTTGGCGAAACCCGCAAGATCGGCATTGAGACCGCTAGAGGCTGGATCGGGCGCGAGCCGGTCAAGACAATCAATAAGGACGGCGTCATCATCGCCGATTGGGAGCCGGGCACCACACCTGGCCATGACAGTTTCCAACTCTTCTTCATTCCCGCCGATAGCCCTTTGAAACAGGCGACCTATTTCGATGGCGTGGCCCTGAAATCAGACACCGTAGGAGTTTCCGACGAATGAGCATCCTCGTAAACAAAGACACCAAGGTCATCACCCAAGGGATGACCGGCAACACCGGCACTTTCCACACCGAGCAGGCGCTCGCTTACGGCACGCAAATGGTCGCGGGTGTGACGCCGGGCAAAGGCGGGACCGAGCATATCGGCCTGCCGCAGTTCAACACTGTGCGCGAGGCCAAGGAAGCGACCGGCGCGACCGCCACGTGCATCTACGTGCCCCCGCCTTTTGCCGCTGATGCGATCTGCGAGGCTATCGATGCCGAGATGGAACTGATCATCACGATCACCGAAGGCATTCCCGTGCTCGACATGGTGCGCGCCAAGGCGGCGCTCACCGGCTCCAAGTCGCGCCTGATCGGGCCGAACTGCCCCGGCGTGCTCACGCCCGATGAATGCAAGATCGGCATTATGCCGGGCTCGATCTTCAAGAAGGGCTCGGTTGGCGTTGTCAGCCGCTCGGGCACGCTCACTTACGAAGCCGTGCACCAGACCACCGCTGTGGGCCTTGGCCAGTCGACCGCGGTCGGCATTGGCGGAGACCCGGTTAACGGCACCAACTTTATCGACGTGCTCGACCTGTTCCTCGACGATCCGGAAACCAAGTCGATGATCATGATCGGCGAGATCGGCGGCAGTGCGGAAGAAGAAGCCGCTGAATTCCTTAAGGCCGAGGCCGCCAAGGGCCGCTCCAAGCCCACGGTCGGCTTTATCGCGGGCCGCACGGCGCCTCCGGGCCGCCGCATGGGCCACGCGGGCGCGATCGTCTCGGGCGGCAAAGGCGGTGCGGAAGACAAGATCGCGGCGATGGAAGATGCGGGCATCCGCGTTTCCCCCAGCCCCAGCGAACTTGGCATCACGCTCGATGCGATGCTGAAGGAACTCGCCTGACCTTCATTGCCCTTCCCCTCGGGGAGCGGTTGGGGTGGGGGCTCCAGGCCGAAGGTTAACGAACGCGCAGACCTTGCACACCCACCCCCGCCCCCTCCCTCGAGGGAGGGGAGATACTGAGGAAAGACCCATGGGTAACGAACCGCAAAACTTCATCCCGGACCTCACCGATCAGGAAGGCCCGCAGCCGGGCCCTTCATGGGAGAACCCGAAGTGGCTCGATCAGGTGTCAGACAGCGGCGCGGACCTGACCACCGCGATGGACCCGACCCAGATGACGCTCGAACAGCTCAAGGGCGCGATCGACAAGGCGGCGAAGCAAGCGGGCAAGCCGCTCGATAAGGACGCGCTGCAGCACGCAGCCGACATCTCGAACAAGGCAATGACGCTGGTGCGGCTCTACCGTGTGCGCGGGCATATGGCGGCGGACCTAGATCCGCTGGGTCTCTCGACCAAGGTCGGCGAAGCGGAAGACCTGACGCTGGAGTTTCACGGGCTTGCGGGCATGGAAGACGAAGACGTCTATGTCAGCGACGTGCTCGGCCTTGAATGGACCACGATCGGCAAGCTCCACGCGCGCCTGCAGGAAGTCTATTGCGCCAAGGTTGGCCTTGAATACATGCACATCGCTGACACCGAAGAGCGGCGCTTCCTGCAAGACAAGTTTGAGAGCCCGGGAGACACCATCCAGTTCTCGCCCGAAGGCAAGAAGGCGATCCTCGCAGCCGTTATCCGGGGCGAGCAATATGAAGAGTTTCTCGGCAAGAAATATGTCGGGACCAAACGCTTTGGCCTCGATGGCGGGGAATCGATGATCCCGGCACTCGAAGCTGTCATCAAGCATGGCGGCTCAGCGGGCGTGCGCGAAATCATTTACGGCATGGCCCACCGCGGCCGTTTGAACGTGCTCGCGAATGTGATGGCCAAGCCTTACAAGGTCATCTTCCACGAATTCTCCGGCGGCAGCGCCAACCCCGATGATGTCGGCGGATCGGGCGATGTGAAATATCACCTGGGCACCAGCACGGATCGCGAGTTTGACGGGATCGAGGTGCATATGAGCCTCACGCCTAACCCATCGCACTTGGAAGCGGTCAACCCGGTCGTGCTTGGCAAGGCGCGCGCGCAGCAGGCGATCCGCGATGATCTGACGAAAAAGCAGCAAGTGCTCCCGGTTCTGATCCATGGCGATGCGGCGTTTGCGGGCCAGGGCGTGGTGTGGGAGAGCCTCTCGCTGTCGGGCGTGCCCGGCTATGATACCGGCGGCTGCATCCACTTCATCATCAACAACCAGATCGGCTTTACCACCTCGCCCAAATTTGCGCGCTCCTCGCCTTACCCCAGCGATGTTGCCAAGGGCGTCCAGGCGCCGATCCTGCATGTGAACGGCGATGATCCCGAAGCGGTGACCTTCGCCTGCAAGCTCGCGGTCGAATACCGCCAGAAGTTTGGCCGCGATATCGTGATCGACATGTGGTGCTACCGCCGCTTTGGCCACAATGAGGGCGACGAGCCCAAGTTCACCCAGCCGCTGATGTATGACCAGATTCGCAAGCATCCCAAGGTCAGCTTTCACTATGAAGAGCGGCTGATCAAAGAAGGCGTGATCGACGAAGGGCATCGGCAATCCACATGCGATGCCTTTGTCGCCGAACTCGAAGCCGAATTCGAAGCCGCCAAGAGCTACAAGGCCAACGAAGCCGATTGGTTTGGTGGGCGCTGGGCGGGCCTTAACAAACCGGCCGCCCCGGAGACCGCGCGCCGCAATGTCGAAACCGCGATCGAAGCCAAGCTGTTTGATCGCCTGGGCGAAGTGCTCACCACGGTTCCTGAGGATGTGACGATCCACAAGACGCTGGGCCGGGTGCTGAGCGCCAAGGCGAAGATGTTTGAGACGGGCGAAGGGTTTGACTGGGCGACGGCCGAGGCGCTCGCATTCGGCAGCCTGGTGACCGAAGGTTATGGCGTGCGCTTGTCCGGTCAGGATTCCGGCCGCGGCACCTTCTCGCAGCGCCACGCGGTGTGGGTCGATCAGACAACCGAGGCCAAATATGTGCCGCTGACGACACTGCCGCATGGCAAGTTCGAGGTCTATGATTCCACGCTGTCTGAATACGGCGTGCTCGGCTTTGAATACGGGTTTGCGATGGCGGACCCCAAAAGCCTCGTTATGTGGGAAGCGCAGTTTGGCGACTTTGCCAACGGCGCGCAGATCATGATTGATCAGTTCATCGCGAGCGGCGAGGCGAAGTGGCTGCGCGCCAACGGGCTCGTGATGTTGCTGCCCCACGGCTATGAGGGCCAGGGCCCGGAACACTCCTCCGCCCGGCTTGAGCGCTTCTTGCAGCTATGCGCGGATGACAACATCCAGGTCTGCAATATCACAACGCCGGCGAACTATTTCCATGTGCTGCGCCGCCAGATGCTGCGCCCGTTCCGTAAACCCCTTGTGATCATGACGCCCAAATCGCTGCTGCGCCACCCGCTGGCGAAATCCTCGCGCGATGAGTTTCTGGGTAGCTGGCAGTTTAAGCGGATCAAATCCGACACGGCGATGGAGCCGGACACCCCGCGCGACAGAGCAACCAAGCGCCTTGTCCTGTGCTCAGGCAAGGTCGCTTATGATCTCATCGAAGAGCGCGATGCCAAGGGGCTCGAGCATGTGCAGATCTTGCGCATCGAACAGCTCTATCCCTTCCCCGGCGATCCTCTAGCCTTGCGCATGAGCCGCATGAAAGAGCTCGAGAGCGTCGTGTGGTGCCAGGAAGAGCCGCAGAACAACGGGGCTTGGTTCTTCGTGCAAAACCAGATCGAGGATGCGCTTTTGCAAGCCGGGCATGATGGCATGCGGCCGAGCTATGTGGGCCGCGAAGCGGCTGCATCGCCGGCAACCGGGCTCGCGAGCCGTCACAAAGCTCAGCAAGAGGCGCTCGTCGCTGATGCGCTGGGCATCGACAAACTCTAGTTTCAAAAAGGCCGAAAGGGACCTTAAGACATGGCCACTGAAATCACTGTTCCGGCTCTGGGCGAGTCGGTTACTGAAGGATCAATCGGCGAATGGCTCAAACAGCCGGGCGAAGCGGTCGCGGTGGATGAGCCGATTGCGAGCCTGGAAACCGACAAGGTCGCGGTTGACGTGCCCTCGCCCGTCGCTGGCGTGATGAGCGAGCACAAGGCCGCTGAAGGCGATACGGTTGAGGTTGGCGCGGTGATTGCGCTGATCGAGGAAGGCGCTTCAGCCGCCGCCGCGCCTGCTGCTGCTGCTGCTGAGCCCGCTCCAGCGCCTGCGGCAAGCGCTGCCAAAGAGGCGCCGTCTGAAGAGCTTGCCGCTGCGGCTGCAACACTTTCACCCGCCGTGCGGCGCGCCGTGCTCGAACACGGGGTCGACCCCAGCACCATCAAAGGCACCGGCAAGGATGGCCGCCTGACCAAGGAAGACGTCATCGCCGCGGCCAAAGCCAAGGGTGATGCGCCTGCGCCTGCCCCCACCCCGGCACCTGCTCCGGCAGCCGCGCCCGCGGGCGCCGCTGAGCCTGCGGGCGCCCGCCGCGAAGAGCGCGTCAAGATGACG
>JBCBOW010000032.1:0-9763 GCA_039821045.1 Pseudomonadota bacterium | reverse complement strand
GGGGCGCGAAACGGACGGGCGCAAGGAGCGCAGCCGAGCAAGCCGTACCAAGATCCTGTTGCCGCACTAGGATTGATGTCGCCCGCGGCGATCAACTCCATAAGCGCCAACAGGATCTTGGTACGGCTTGCTCGGCTGCGCTCCTTGCGCCCGTCCGTTTCGCGCCCCTGCCTCTCAATAACTGCCGATATTGCTGATTTGGTTCGTACCATGTGGCTCACTTGCTCGTGGAGCACTGGTTTATGGACCATTGAGCTAGGTTTTTCCAGCAAGGCCGGCCCGGCGGATCAACCATATTGCTCGGATTGGGACTGGTTTTGGCTTCATGCGACTATGGCTGCCCCAGCAAGCGGAAGTGATAGTTGTGATCGCCAAGCTGCGTATCAAAGGCGAGCAAGCGCTTGTGGTAATGGCCGACATTGAGCTCATCGGTCAAACCCAGCCCGCCATGGATTTGAATCGCGGATTCGCCAATGTCGCGCCCGAGCTTTCCGACCTGCCCCTTTAGCACCGCGATATCGCGCCCACTCTCGGCCCCCGAATTGGCGAGCGCGGCGGTGTATGTGAGAGTGGAGAGCGCTTTGGTGTAGGCGATCTTCATATCCGCGAGCCGATGCGCGATGGATTGGAACATCGCGATCGGTTGGCCAAATTGCTTGCGGGTCATCGCGTATTCGCCAGAGATCGCGAGCAGGGCCGCCATCGCGCCGACTGCTTCGGCAGCCTGGACAATGATCGCTTTGGCAAGCGCTTGATGGAGCGCGGCTGTCGCATCCTCAAGCATGATCGCTTCAGCGCCCAGGGCGACGCCCTCGAAGCGCAGACTGGCGGCGCTGCGCCCATCAATTGCAGTGTAGCTGGAGATTGTGAGACCCGGAGTGGCCGGATCGACGAGAAACAGCGCGACGGGCCCATCGGCGTTCATTCGCGCGGCAACCAGGATCGCATCGGCCTCAGCCCCGGCGACCACAAAGCGTTTCTCTCCGGTAAGGCGGAAGCCGTCATCCTGCTGATCAGCGACCATTGCGATATGTCTGGGCGAACCAGTGCCGCGGCCCTCTTCATATGCAAGCGCGATCACCGCTTCCCCGCTCGCAAGATTTTCGATCCACTCGGCAGCTATCGGACTGTCGCTTGCCTCGAGCGCTGAGCCGGCGAGCATGATCGCATGCGCATAGGGCTCGACGACAAGATGCTTGCCCAGGCTCTGAGCAAAGGCGACGCAATCGCTGATCGAGCCGCCAAGCCCGCCATGGTGTTCGCTAAACGGAAGCGCGAGGAGCCCCAACTCGGCAAATTGCGCCCAAACCTCAGAGGACCAAGCGTCATCCGATGCCACGATCGCTTTGCGCGTGTCGAAATCGTAGTTCTTGTCGAGATAGCGCGCGACGCTGTCGCGCAGCATGTCCTGCTCTTGCGTGAAGGCGAAATCCATCGGATCAGGCTCCCGCGCCCGGCGCTGCCATGCTGCGGGCAATCAGATCGCGCTGCACCTCGTTGCTGCCTGCATAGATCGTGGTTGCGCGGCTGTTGAGATAGAGCGGCATGGAAATGAGATCGAACTCGCTGCCTTGGGGTTCGACATTCGATCCCACCCGTAGCGCTTCGAGCTGGCGAGCAAGGCCGGACAAGCCGGAGACCTGCGTCATCAAGACCGAGGCCCGCTGGACAAGCTCGGAATTGATCGTCTTGTTCATCGAGGGAAAGGCCGGATCGCGACCGATTTCGTGCCCGCTGATGACCAGCTTTTCCATATGGCCAAGCGAGACGACATCGGCTTCCAACTCGCCCACGTCGCGCTGAAAGACGGGATCGTCCGCCATCATCCCGCCAAAGGGCGAGGGCGTCTTCGCCGCTGCGTTGCGGGCGCGCTCGATATAGCGCATCAAAGTGGGGCTTGCAGCTGAAGCGCCACCGCGTTCGTGTTTGAGCAAATGCTTGGCGACGGCCCAGCCTTCGTTCTCTTCACCGACGCGGCCCGATTGCGGCACGCGGACATTGTCAAAGAACACTTCGCACTGTTCAGGAAAGCCATCGAGGCCGTAAATCGGGCGCACGTCCATGCCCGGATAATCCATGCGATCAAGCAGCAGGAAGGTGATGCCGTGCTGTTTCTTGCCCTCTGAACTGGTGCGCACGAGCAGGAACATGCGGTTTGCGTGATGCGCGTAGGTGGTCCAGATTTTCGAGCCGTTGATGATGTAATCATCGCCATCGGCTTCGGCGCGGCATTGCAGCGAGGCAAGGTCTGAGCCGGAGCCCGGCTCCGAATAGCCCTGCGCCCAGAAATCCTCCCCTTTGAGGATGCCGGGGAGGTACTTTGCCTGCTGCTCTTGGGTGCCCAGATCGATCAGCAGCGGGCCGACCATGCCCAGGCTCTGCGGCAGCAGCGGGGGCAGATCGGCCTTGCGATATTCCTCAGCGAAGATGAAGCGCTGCTCCACGCTCCAGCCCGTGCCGCCATATTCCTTTGGCCAATGCGGCGCGGCCCAACCCTTTTCATAGAGCATCTGGTGCCATTCCATGCACTGCTTGAAAGGCGCAAACACGCTCGTCGTCTTGCGCCCCGCCTCGCGAATGGCCGGCGTTGGCGCGGTGGCGAAAAAGTCGGCAACCTCGGCGCGAAATGCTTCCAGCTCGGGTGAAAATTCGACGTTCATTGCGCCCTCTCCTTGCTCACTTTGTTATGTGCCGATGCCTCGCCCATCGGGGTGAGCTGGCATCGGGTGTTTCAACTTGCCCCGTCCACAGCCCCATCAATCACGCTGGCGATCGCCTGCGCAAGAGCAGCCGAGCGATCAGCCAAATCAATAGGACGAGCAGCAGCACAAAGGCGGCAATCACGGCATAGAGCCAGGGATAGTTCTCAAAGAGCCTCGCTACGGTGTTTGAGAGGATCTGCTGAGCCGAGTTGTACCCTTCAGGCATTTCCAACACGCTCACGCGCTTCGCATAGGCAGCATATTCATCGAGCAGATCGCGCAGAATGTCCGGGCTATCCGCGCTCAGATCGGTGGTTTCGCCCGGATCCAGCGCGAGATTGAACAAGCGCCACTTGCCATCGCCGGCGGGCGGCACGCTGCGGGTGATCTTGTAATCGCCTTTATAGAGCCCGGTGTTGCCCGAAACCTCAATTACACGGATATCATCAGGTGCATAGACGCTCTCCGCTTCGCCCGTGAGCACCGGCATCAGGCTGCGCCCGGTCATGGGCTTTGCGCCTTCCAGTTCGCCCGAGACGCTGATCCATTGCAGCAAGGTGGGCGCGAGATCCTGGATCATCGCAGGCGAGGTAATGCGCGAGGCCTCTATCCCTGGGCCAGCGACGATCAGCGGCGCTCTGACCCCGCCTTCGGTCGCATAGAATTTGTACCACGCGCCCGGCGTTGCCGAGGCCGCCGCCCATTCGGTGCCGATAAATCCCCAGCTGTTGGGCCCGCCCAAGCCTTCAAGCCCCGGATTATAGCCACTGACCGCGAACCATGCGGCGAGGGCCGCATTGTTATCCCCGCGGCTGGGCTCGGGCCCATTATCGGACGTCACCACGAAGATCGTGTTTTCATACTGGCCGGTCTGTTTGAGATGATCGATGAAACGGCCAATGTGAAAGTCCATCGCCTCGATCATCGCCGCTTGCACCTCCATGCGCGCTGCATAAAGGGTGCGATCCTCGTCGCTAAGGTCAGACCAGTCGCGATATTTCGGCGGGAGCGCGGCCAGCTCAGTGCCTTCGGGCACCAGCCCCAGCGCCTGAGCGCGGGCATGGCGCTCTTTGCGAAGCTCCCCCCAGCCTGCATCATAGCGGCCCTTATACTTGTCGATGAATTCCTGCGGGGCCTGAACCGGGATGTGGACCGCCTGAAACGGCAGATAGGCAAAGAATGGCTTCGATGCGTCGGTCTCGCTCAGATATGCGATCATCTTATCGACGATGAAGCGCGAGGAGTAGAAGTCCTCAGGCAGGCTCGTTTCTTCGCCATCTTCCCACCAAGGCGCATCCTTGTAGTAAGGCATGTAGGAGCGGTCTTCCCAATTGTCCGCGCCAGAGGCTGCAAGAGCAAAGCTGCGATCAAACCCATGGGCCTGCGGCATTTCGTCCTTAGCCTCGCCCAGGTGCCATTTGCCCGTCATCAGCGTGCGATAGCCAGCGGGTCGCAAGCGGTCCGCGATGGTCTTGACGCCCGGCTCAAGCGCCATCGAATAGCCTGGCTTTCCTTTTTGCTCGGCTGGGAGAACCTCGGGAATTGTCGCGACACCGGTGAGGTGATTGTCCATGCCGGTGAGCAGCATGGCGCGCGATGGCGAGCACAAGGGCGAAGCGCGAAACTCAGTGAACAGCGCCCCGCGCTCAGCCAGAGCATCAATGTTGGGCGTGCTCGCTTCGCCGCCATAGACGCCGAAATCCATCAACGAGACATCGTCTCCAATGATTACGACGATGTTTGGGCGTTGCGGATCTTCATCGAGCGCATCGTCGGTGGTGCTCGATTGCGCATGAGCCAGCCAAAGAGGCGCTGCAAGCAAGGCTAAGAGCAGCGCGGTGAGGGCCTTGGGGGAGCTGAGTGGCAATGTTCTCGGCATCTGTAAGTTTCTCTCCCGAACCCATGAGTCTACGGCCATCGCCAGCTTTACGGCGCTGTTTGTCTCATATGTCAAACGCTCTTTAGCGATGGCCGAGCGTTGCGAGTTTGAATGAGAGCGGCATGTCGCCCGGGCGAAGGTTTGGAAAGCGCTGCAACGATCACAAGGGCAGCGATCAAACAGCTCGTGATCGGGGTCTTGATGGGGGAAGGGCTGGAGGCGCGGCAGCCGCAGCAAAAACTGGCTTAGCCCGGCGCGGAATACCCACCGCCGAGCGAACGGAACGCGTCGAGCGCCCGGCGAGCCAGATCTGCCTTAGCAATGATAGCGCGCTCGCGCGTTTCCAGCGCTCGGCGTTCAACATCAAGCACATCGATAAGATCGATAACGCCGGCGCGATAGGCCAAACGCGAGCGATCCGTTGCGTCATCGAGCGCGGAGGCGGCCTTGGTGATCGCGGCAAGTTGATCGCGCTGTTTTTCATATCCGAGCAGCGCGGTTTCCACTTCGGCGATCGCGCTCAGCGCAGTCAGCCGATATTGCGCCAGAGCCTCGCGCAGACGCGCGCGCGCAGCGCCTTCCCCGGCTTTGAGCTGACCCGATGTGAACAGCGGAACCGACACATCAGCTGAGCTTCCCGCTTGCAGCGAACGATTGCCAAACAGGTTGAACGCATCACCCGCCAGGAACCCGACGAAGCCCGCAATCGAGAGGCGCGGATAGCGCTCAGCGATCGCCTTTTGCACGCCTGCGCTGGCCGCTGCGATCTGTCGTTCGACGGCGACAATATCAGGACGGCCGCGCAGCAATTGCGCCGGCGTGGTTGCATATTGAAAGGCGGGGGCATTGGGCAGAGCCAGACCATCCTCGCCAAGCAACGCTGCTCTCGGGCTCTCCCCAAGAAGCACGCTGAGGCGGTATTGCGCGCCGTTAAACTCGGTTTGCAATGCGGGCAGGACGGCGCGCAAGCCTTCAAGCTCGGCGGTAGTGCGATCCGATTGCAGCGGCGCTGCGAGGCCGCGTTCGACGGTTAGGCGGGTTAACCTGTCCAGATCATCAAGAACCGCGATTTGCCGCTGGGTAATATCGATGCGCTCTTTGAGCTCGGTTACGGCGAAATAGGTCAGCGCCACTTCAGCCGCGATGCTAAGCTTGGCAAATTCGCGCTGCGCCTTTGCTGAGGCGAACTGCGCGACCGCTTCTCGCTTTTGCGCGCGCAACCGACCAAACAGGTCGATCTCCCAGCTCGCCCCGGCGCTCAGCCCATAGCGTTCGACCACGCGGTCAAACCCCGGAAGATCGCCGACAAGCTGCAATTGCGGGTCTTCCAGCGAGAGCCTCTGAACCGCCGCTTGCGCATCGCCGGAGATCTGAGGGCCAAGCTGCGCGCGCGCTGCGGCGACCCCGAAAGCTGCTTGCTCAAGCCGGGCGGCAGCGATCTCGATCGTGAGATTGTCTTTGAGCGCGGTCTCGATGAGCTTGGTGAGCTGCGGATCGTTGAATGTGGTCCACCATGCTTGCGGCAGCTCAGCCACCGGACCTGCTACCGGGCCTGCTACCGGGGCATTCACGAAGTTTTCGCCGAGCGAGAGATCAGGGGGTGTGGAGCTCACATTCGCAGCGCACCCAGCGAGCAAGGCTCCAGCGGCACTGAGCACAAGGATGAAGCCGCCGCGAAGCTTTGTTGCACCGCGCGTCGTTCGCTTGCTGACCGTTGCACTTTCACCAATTGTCAAACCGCCCGGCATCACGTAACCCTTGTAGGTGATGAATGAATTTTTCGGTCAAATATCATGAAAATCGAAAACCGCAACAGCAATACTCGCGGGCGGCCTCGTGTGGAGCGCAAATCCGAGATCCTTGATGCAGCCGAGCGGCTCTATGCTGACATCGGCTTTGACAAGACGTCGATGGCGGACATTGCACAAGCGGTGGGAATGTCACCTGCCAATCTATACCGCAGCTTCAAAGCGCGGCGCGATATCGATGAAGCTATTGCAGAGCGCCAGCTGGGGCAGATCGAAGAGGCGGCGTGGCTCTCTATTCGCGATGCGCACCGTGATCCGGAGGCGGCATTTCATAAATTAATTGAGACAGTTGCCGAGAAGACGAACGCGATGCTCTTTCGGGAGGGGCGGCTCAGTGATCTTTGTGTTGTGGCCGTCGATGAGGATTGGCCGGTCGTTATCAATTTCGTCGACAGGCTGCGCGCGACATTGCGCCACGTCTTGGTCGAGGGGCAGCGAATTCAGGCGTTTGATCCCGCTCTCGAGCCTGACCGAACCGCTGACCTGCTGCTCGCAATGCTCTTGCGTGTCTGGCACCCGCTGATGATCAATCTTTATGCTGCTGACCAGGGTTCGCATCGAAACACGCTTTCGGTGCACGATGTGGCGCCCTTTTTGCTGCGCGCCATTAAAATGAAGAATGAATGATATTGTCATTCTAAAGCTCAAGGGCTAGAGCGCGGCCAAG
Source organism: Pseudomonadota bacterium (assembly GCA_039821045.1). GTDB lineage: Bacteria > Pseudomonadota > Alphaproteobacteria > Sphingomonadales > Sphingomonadaceae > Erythrobacter. The sequence goes on along the minus strand of JBCBOW010000032.1, from coordinate 2,707 downwards.
CAATTGATTCGAGGCTAGCCGTGCGTTTTCTCAACCTCTCACCCGCGCTTGTGTTCCTTCTTGCCGCTTGCGGTAGCGAGCCCGAAGTGACTGCCCCGCGGCCTGTCGCGATCTATACGGTGGCCAAAAACGGGCTCACGGCGCGCGAATTCACCGGCACCGTCGAAGCGCCCATCGCAAGCGAGCTCTCGTTTCAGGTAAGCGGAAGGATCACGCGGCGTCTGGTCGATCCGGGCGATAACGTTCGCGCCGGGCAAGCCCTCTTCAGCATTGACCCGGCTGACATCGCCCTTGCTCAAAGCGCTGCCAACGCGGATGTGGCCGCGGCGAAAGCTTCTGCGACGCGCGCGGCGAGCGATTTTGCGCGGCTGGAAGGGCTGGTTGAAGCCGGGGCCATCTCGCAGGCTGAGTACGATGCGGCTGAGGCCGCCAAAACCGCGACCGCTTCTAATCTTCAAGCCGCCGAGGCCCGGGCGCGCGAGACCCGGCGCCAGCGCGGCTACACTACGCTTTATGCGCGCACCTCAGGCACTGTCACCGATGTGTTCGCGCAGCCGGGACAGATCGTGGATCCCGGCACGCCCATCGTTGAGCTCGCCAAAGCGGGTCCGCGCGATGCAGTGATCGCCGTTCCCGAAGAGGCGCTTGGCGATTTGCCGCGTGAAGCTGTAGCCCGCCCGCTCGGCAGCGAGACCTCGATTGCCGCGAGCCTGAAAGAGGTGTCTGGCGCGGCCGACCCCATGACGCGCACTTTTCGCGTTCGCTATCGTTTGAGCGGCGGCGCCGGTTCGCTTCCCCTGGGCAGCACTGTGACGATCGCCATGGAAATGAGCGATGCGAAAGACGCGATCGAGGTTCCCCTGGGCGCGTTGCATGATCCGGGTTCGGGCCCGGGGGTCTGGATCATCGATGCAGAGGATCACGCGCGCTGGCAAAGCGTCGAGTTGCTCGAACTTCGTGAGGAAGTTGCCCTGGTGAACGCGCCGCTCAAACCCGGCGCGCGCATTGTTGCCCTCGGAGCGCATCTGGTGGAAGCCGATGAAGTGGTGCGCGAAGCCAAGATCGGCGCAAAGCCAGCTGAGATCGCGCGGGTCGGAGCAAAGCGGTGAGAGGGCCCAATCTCTCGGCGATTGCGGTGAAAGAACAGTCAGTGACGCTGTTCTTCATCCTGCTTTTACTTGGCACAGGCCTGTTTGCGTTCATCAATCTGGGCCGCGCGGAAGATCCTAGCTTTACGATCAAGGTCATGACGATCAGCGCGGTCTGGCCCGGTGCCAGCGCTGAAGAAATGCGCCAGCAGGTCGCTGATCCGCTGGAAAAGCGCCTGCAAGAACTCGCCTATTATAACCGCGTCGAGACAAAATCGCGCCCGGGCAGGGTCGATATGACGCTGCTGTTCAAAGACAACCTGCCGCCTGCCTTGGTGCCTGAACAATTCTACCAGGCGCGCAAGAAAATCGGCGATGAAGCGCTGCGGCTCCCGCGCGGCGTGATTGGTCCGATCATCAACGACGAGTATTCCGACAAGTATTTCTCGATCTACGCGCTGCAGGCTGAGGACATGCCCGAGCGCGAGCTGGCGCAGGTCGCTGAGAAATTGCGCCGCCGCTATCTGGGCGTTGAAGGCGTGATGAAGGTCAACGTGATTGGCGAGCGCGCGCAGCGTATTTTTATCGAGCCGAGTATCGAGAAGCTTTCAACACTGGGCATCGCGCCCGATGCCTTGATCGGTGCCTTGCAATCGCAAAACCTTGTGACGCCCGCAGGCTCCGTGCCCAGCGCCGGGCCCAATGTCGAAATCCGCATTCCGGGCGCATTCACTGATGTCGAGGCGGTCGAGAACACCGCGATCGCGGTCGCCGGGCGCAATCTCATGGTCAAAGACGTCGCCACGGTGACGCGCGGCTATGAGGACCCCGCAAGCTTTCTGGTGCGGCACAACGGCGCGCCCGCGCTGATGGTCGGTGTGATCATGCAGAAACGATGGAACGGGACTGCGCTTGGCGAAGCGCTGCTGGAAGAAACCACCGCGATCAAAGCGGAATTGCCCGCCGGGATGACGCTCACTCAGGTCGCTGACCAATCGCGCAACATCGCCAACGCTTACGGCGAATTTATGCTCAAATTTGCCGCCGCGCTGCTGGTCGTTCTGGTTGTGAGCCTGCTCGCTTTGGGCTGGCGCGTGGGTCTTGTGGTGGCGCTGGCAGTGCCGCTGACGCTCGCGGGCGTGTTCATCATCATGCTCATGACGGGGCGCGATTTTGATCGGATCACGCTGGGCGCGCTCATCTTATCACTCGGTCTGCTGGTGGACGATGCGATCATCGCGATTGAGATGATGGTGGTGAAAATGGAGGAAGGGCTCGATCGGATCGCGGCTGCAATTTACGCTTGGGGCGCAACCGCCGCGCCGATGCTGACAGGCACATTGGTGACTGTGATCGGCTTTCTCCCGATTGGTTTTGCGCAATCTTCAGCCGGCGAATATGCGGGCAATATCTTCTGGGTGGTGTCTTTCTCGCTGCTCGTCTCTTGGGTCGTCGCGGTCTATTTCACACCCTATTTGGGCGTAAAGCTGCTGCCTGAAATTGAGCCTGTGAAGGGCGGGCATGACGCGATCTACGCAACGCCGCGCTATGAGCAATTGCGCCGCCGGGTTTCCGCTTGCGTCTCTTCGCGCAAACTCGTCGCTGGGGTGACCTTTGGC
>JBCBOW010000031.1:0-9833 GCA_039821045.1 Pseudomonadota bacterium | reverse complement strand
AAGCGCACATACCGGTGCCACGGCGGGATCTCCGCCAAAGGTCACAATAGCTTGCTCAGAGGACTAACCGGAAAGGAACTATCCTATGGCGACCACTACTGTCACCATGCAGCAATTGATTGAGGCCGGCGCACACTTCGGCCACCAAACCCACCGCTGGAACCCGCGCATGAAGCCGTACATTTTCGGCGCGCGCAACGGCGTTCACATCATTGACCTGTCGCAAACCGTGCCGCTGTTCGCGCGCGCGCTCGACTTTGTTGAGCAGACCGTGCGCGCTGGAGGCAAGGTTCTGTTCGTTGGCACCAAGCGTCAGGCGCAAGAGCCGATCGCAGAAGCAGCGCGCGCTTGTGGTCAGCACTTCGTGAACCACCGCTGGCTCGGCGGCATGCTCACCAACTGGAAGACTATCAGCGGTTCGATCCGTCGCTTAAAGACGCTCGAAGAGCAGCTTTCGGGCGACACGAGTGGCTTCACTAAGAAAGAGGTTCTCCAGCTTACGCGTGAGCGCGAGAAGCTGGAGCTTTCGCTCGGCGGCATTCGTGACATGGGCGGCGTGCCTGATGTCATGTTTGTGATCGATGCCAACAAGGAAGATCTCGCGATCAAGGAAGCTGCCGTGCTCGGCATCCCCGTGATTGCGGTGCTCGATACCAATGTCGATCCGACCGGTATTGCATTCCCGGTTCCCGCCAATGACGATGCGAGCCGCGCGGTGCGCTTGTACTGTCAGGCGATCGGCGACGCCGCGACCGCGGGTCGTGGCCGCGCGATCGAGGCTTCAGGCGAAGACTTCGGCGAAATGGCAGAGCCGCCGGCTGAACAGGCTGTCGAGCCTGCCGCTGAAGAGGCAGCGCCTGCTGCCGAAGAAGCACCAGCCGAAACCGCATAAGCCAATCAGCGAGCGGGTGCGTCAATCGCCCGTCACAAAACCCCTATAGCGCGCCGGGCACACCCAAAGGGTGACCTGCCCGGCGCCCCAAAACCTGTATGAAGAGGATATTTCCCATGGCCAATTTCTCCGCCGCGGATGTGAAGAAACTGCGCGAAAAGACCGGCGCTGGCATGATGGATGCGAAAAAGGCGCTGAGCGAAGCAGACGGCGACATCGAGGCAGCGGTTGACGCACTGCGTGCCAAAGGCCTCGCCACCGCGCAGAAGAAATCAAGCCGCACGGCCGCTGAAGGCCTGGTTGGCGTTGCGGTCGAAGGCACAAAAGGCGTTGCGGTCGAAGTTAACTCGGAGACCGACTTCGTTGCTAAGAACGATCAGTTTCAGGACTTTGTGCGCAAGACCACCTCGGTCGCGCTTGGCATGGACGCTGACGATGTCGAAGCGCTCAAGTCAGCCGCCTATCCCGATGGCGGCACGGTCTCAGACAAGCTCACCGACAATGTCGCGACGATCGGCGAAAACCAGCAGCTGCGCCGTATGAAGACGGTCAGCGTCGGCTCGGGCGCTGTTGTCTCCTACGTTCACAACGCAGCCGCCGAGGGCCTTGGCAAAATCGGCGTGATCGTCGCGCTGGAAAGCGACCTTGGCGCTGACCTTCTGGAGCCGTTCGGCAAGCAGGTCGCCATGCACATCGCCTCGATGTTCCCGCAGGCGCTTGATGCGGACAGCCTTGACCCTGAGCTGATCGAACGTGAGCGCTCGGTCGCGCGCGAAAAGGCAGCCGAAAGTGGCAAGCCTGAGAACGTCCAGGAAAAGATGGTTGAAGGCGCGATCAAGAAGTTCGCCAAGGAAAACGCCCTGCTTAGCCAGATGTTCGTGATGGACAACAAGATCACTGTTGAGGACGCTGTTGCCAAGCACGCAAAAGACAATGGCGGCACCGCCAAGCTCGTCGACTATGTCCGCTTCCAGCTGGGCGAGGGCATCGAAGTTGAAGAGAGTGACTTTGCAGCGGAAGTTGCAGCTGCCGTTGAAGGCTGAGACTTAGCCGTTGGGCGATTGAGATTGGCCGTCGCGAGGAGAACTTGCGGCGGCCTTTTTCTTGCGAAATACGTAGGCCCTTTCTCGCGGCTTTAGCCAGAGTGCAGGGCGACAAGATTGGTGGTTTGGTTTTTGCCGAGGGAAAGCTGCTCCGCATTAAAACTCTCGAATTGCTCGGTGAGGATCTTGTATCCATAGCTTTCGAGCAATTCGATCAACCTAGACGGCTCTACCTGTGAGAAACGGCGCAAGTGATCGGGCCCGTATTCGAAGACAATGTTCGGTTTGAGAGTGGTGAGCGTTTTGTGAGCGCCCTGAAAAACGCCCCATTCGAAGCCGTCTGTATCGACCTTTAGAAGTGATAGCTTTTCAACGCCGTATTCTGCGATGATCTCATCGACTGTCGCGAAGCGAACCTGCTCCAGGCGGCGCGTGTCTGTGTTATCAACTCTGTACCCGTTGATGGTCTCAAGTTCCCCTTGCGCCGATTGGTCAGACACGGCTGCGCGCAGCACTTCTACGTTGCCGATGCTCGACAATTCGGTGTTCCGGCGGATGCGCTCGCACGCCCAACTTGATGGCTCAACCGCGATGACGCGCCCTTGCGGTCCAACGCATTGGCTCGACCACATCGCAATCATTCCGATATTTGCGCCGATATCGATGACGTCTTTCGCTTCGTGCGCGAGCTTGGCGATCGCGGCCAGCGTTTCCGGTTCATAATCGCCGGTGGAATAAACTCGCATGTCGATGGACTGTTCTGGATCGACCCAGATTTTCATGCCGCGCCACGAAAACTCAAACGGCTCACCTTGTGGCAGAAGCCAACGGCCCATCACGCTTTTGAGTCGTTGACGCGCGGAGTTTCCGATCGGCAATGCGCGATAGACATCCACCGCCTTGCGAAGAAGTATTCTATTAGCCACTGCGTACATCCAATTAGAAGCCGATCCTCGGCGAGGCGCGAGGGAGGCGGCGGCTCGCGAAAACGAGACCAAATGCGGCGATGTTTCGTGGATTTTGAGTAGTAGTCTTTTTGCGCTTTGCCAAGTAAGCGGCTAAGCGCCACCGCGCCCCAGTCCGAACTTGAGAGAAGAGAAAACCGCAGCATGACCATGCCCACCATCAAGCGTGTCCTCCTTAAGCTTTCTGGCGAGGTGCTGATGGGGGAACAAGAATATGGGATCGATCCCGCCTATGTTGCGCGCCTGGCTGAAGAGGTGAAAGCGGCAAAGGACAATGGGCTAGAAGTCTGCCTCGTCATTGGCGGGGGCAACATCTTTCGCGGCATTTCGGGCGCTGCCAAGGGCCTAGATCGCACCACCGGCGATTACATGGGGATGCTCGCAACGGTGATGAACGCCTTGGCAATGCAGAACGCGCTTGAGAAGCTGGGCGTTGCGACGCGTGTTCAGTCCGCGATCCCGATGTCGAGCGTGTGCGAGCCTTACATCCGCCGCCGGGCGGAGCGTCACTTGGAAAAGGGCCGCATCGTCATCTTTGCAGCGGGCACGGGCAATCCCTTTTTCACCACAGATACCGGCGCGGCCTTGCGCGCGGCGGAAATGAACTGTGATGCGCTGCTCAAAGGCACCAGCGTTGATGGGGTCTACGATTCTGATCCCAAGCACAACGCGGATGCAACCCGTTTTGAAACGGTCACTTATGACCATGTCTTGGCGCAAAACCTTCAAGTGATGGATGCGACCGCCGTTGCGCTTTGTCGCGAGAACGACATCCCGATAGTGGTGTTCTCGATCCGCGAAAAAGGCAATGTCGCGCGCGTGCTTGCGGGCGAGGGCGTGCAGACGATTGTACAAAAGGACTGAATGGAAAATGCCGCAATACGACAAGGCTGATATCGAACGCCGCATGACTGGTGCTGTAGACGCGCTCAAAAGCGATCTTTCGGGCCTGCGCACGGGCCGCGCTAACGTAAGCCTGCTCGATCCGGTGCAGGTGGAAGTCTATGGCGCGATGATGCCGCTCAATCAGGTCGCAACCGTCTCTGCGCCTGAGCCGCGCATGCTGAGCGTGCAGGTGTGGGACAAATCGAACCTGACCGCGGTTGAGAAGGGCATCGCGCATGCAAATCTTGGTCTAAACCCGATGATTGACGGTCAGACCCTGCGCCTTCCGATGCCTGATTTAACGGAGGAACGTCGCAAGGATCTCGCCAAGCTGGCCGGGCAGTATGCCGAAAAAGCGAAGGTTGCGATCCGCAACGTGCGCCGCGATGCGATGGAAAGCTTGAAGGCAGATGAGAAGAAGAAGGAAATCTCCGAAGACGAGCGAAAGCGTCTTGAAGATGAGGTCCAGAAGCTGACCGACAAGCATGTCAGCGAAACCGATGATGCTGCCGCCAAGAAAGAGCAGGAAATCCTGACGCAGTAAGCACGCAAGGTTCGCTGATCGTCCGGAGCTATACCACGGCGCGCTTTGTGTTGCGGTTGCCAAGGACCTAGAGACAGTGCAGCCCCATTTTCGGGGTGTGGCTAAAAGGTATTTGAGGGGACAGCTTGGACCAAACCAGCGCCAGACATGTCGCTATCATCATGGATGGCAATGGCCGCTGGGCGAAGAAGCGGGGGCTGCCGCGCGCGGTTGGTCATCAACGCGGGGTCGAAGCGGTAAGGCGCCTTGTCCGTGGGATTGAACCCCTGGGGCTTGAGTGTTTGACCCTTTATGCCTTCTCAAGCGAGAACTGGAAGCGCCCGGAAGATGAGGTTGATGATCTGATGAACCTCATGCGCCGGTTCATCAAATCGGACTTGCCGGAATTTGTCGCAAACGGGGTGAAGCTCAAGATCATCGGCGATTGGCAATCGCTTGCGCCAGATATTGTCGCCATGCTTGAAGATGCTCTTGCGCAAACTGCAGGGGGCCATCAGACGCTTGCTGTGGCGCTCAACTATGGCGGCCAGCATGAGATTGCCCGCGCCGCAGCGAAGGCAGCGGTGCACGGCGCGATCACCACCGATGCGATCGAAGCGCAGCTTGATACCGCGGATTTGCCGCCGCTTGATTTGCTGATCCGAACCAGCGGCGAGGTGCGCTTGTCCAATTTCCTCCTTTGGCAAGCAGCCTATGCGGAGATGCTGTTTGTCGACACGCTTTGGCCAGACTTTAAGCCCGAGCATCTTGCAAAAGCATTGTCTCATTTCGCAGAACGGGAACGGCGTTATGGCGGGCGATAACGTCTCGGTTTCTGCCAGGCCTCGATCCGATTTACCGGTGCGGTTGGCCTCCGCGCTGGTGATGGTCGCGATCACGGCCATCGCGCTTTGGCTTGGAGGCTGGTTCTGGACCGGCTTTGTCATTCTCGTTGGAGGATTGGCGCTGTGGGAGTGGAACGCCTTGGTGCGCAAAACTGATGCATCGCCTTTGGCTGAGGTTGTCTGGCTGTTTTTCGGTGCGATCTATGTATGCGGTGCAGCCCTCGCGCTGGTCCAGGTTCGCTTCAATTACGATGCGCTGAGCGTTGCTGTGGCTTTCGCGCTTCCAGTCATTGCGGTGGATGTCGGTGCCTATTTTGCCGGACGCGCTTTGGGCGGTCCCCGGATCGCGCCAAGCATCAGCCCTTCCAAGACATGGGCCGGGCTTTTGGGAGGTGCTTTGGCAGCGAGCATTGTTGGCATCATTGTTGAGGTCGCCGATATCGGGCCGGGCATTTTTGAGCCGGGGATCACTGTCGTGGGCTTTGCGCTTGCGGTTCTTGCTGGCGTGCTGATCGCGGTCATCGCGCAGGCGGGTGACTTCTTCGAAAGCTGGATGAAGCGGCGCGCTGGAGTGAAGGATTCGAGCAATCTCATTCCCGGTCACGGCGGTGTGTTGGACCGGCTAGACGGGTTTATTGCTGTGTTCTTTGTGCTGTTTCTGGTTGCTCTTGTCCCCGGATTGCTGGGATAGAGGCCCGATGACGCGCAGTCTCACGCTTTTGGGAGCCACCGGCTCGATCGGCGCATCGACGCTCGATCTGGTCGAGCGCAACCGCGACGAATGGCGCATCGAGGCGCTGACCGCGAATTGCTCAGCCAAGGAGCTGGCCGGGCTCGCGCGCAGATTTGATGCGAAGCTCGCTGTTGTCGGGGACGAGACATGTCTACCGGAACTGCGCGACGCGCTCGAGGGGAGCGGCATTGAGGCTGCTGGCGGCGAAGCGGCCCTGTGCGAGGCAGCCGCGCGCCCGGTTGATATGACGGTGGCCGCGATTGTCGGGTGCGCCGGGCTTGCGCCGGTTATGGCAGCGATTGAGCGCGGCGGGACAATCGCACTTGCCAACAAGGAGGCGCTGGTATCAGCGGGCGAGGTTATGACGGCAGCGGTCGCCACACATGGCGCAACGCTGCTCCCCACTGATAGCGAGCATAACGCCATCTTTCAGTGCCTTGCTGGCAACGCCATTGAAGATGTCGCCCGGATCACGCTCACAGCGAGCGGCGGCCCATTGCGCACCTGGGATGCTGAACGCTTGAAAGCGGCCACCCCCGAACAGGCGGTCGCGCATCCCAATTGGTCGATGGGCGCGAAGATCAGCGTCGACAGCGCCACGATGATGAACAAGGGCCTCGAATTCATCGAAGCGCACCATCTGTTCCCCGTCGGACTGGATCGGCTCGGGATTGTCGTTCACCCGCAAAGCGTCATCCATTCCATGGTGGAGTACAAGGACCGCTCAACGCTCGCGCAGCTCGGCCCCTCCGACATGCGCGTGCCGATCGCGTCCTGCCTTGCCTGGCCGAGCCGGATGGAAACCCCGCTCGAACCGCTCAATCTGGCCGCTATCGGGGAGCTTACCTTTTTTGAACCCGACGAAGAGCGCTTCCCTGCAACCCGGCTAGCGCGTGAAGCGATCGAAGCGGGCGGTTCCGCGCCTGCCGTACTGAATGCGGCAAACGAGGTCGCGGTCGCGGCCTTCCTTAACGGTCGCATTGGGTTTATGCAGATAACCGCGCTGGTTGGGGAAACCCTCGCGACCAGCAATTTGCCGCCGCGGCCCACCACGTTGGAAGACGTGCTGGCAATCGATCGCGCTGCACGCGCGCAGGCGGCCAACGCCTTGGAGAGCACCGCCTGTGTTTGAATCGCCCCCTTTCTGGATGTACGCCGCCGGGCTGCTGCTTCTACTTGGCCCGCTTGTGACACTGCATGAGCTGGGTCACTATCTGGTGGGCCGCTGGTTTGGCGTTCATGCAGAGGCGTTTTCTGTCGGCTTTGGCAAAGAGCTGATTGGTTGGACCGATAAAGCCGGAACGCGCTGGCGGATATCGGCACTGCCGCTGGGCGGCTATGTCCAGTTCAAGGGCGATATGAACCCGGCGAGCGTGCCCGATGCGAATGCGCCGGTTGAGGACGGGTCTTTCCAAAAGGCCGCCTTGTGGAAGCGCGCGCTTATTGTGGCCGCCGGCCCGGTTACCAACGTCATAGTCGCCGTTGCGATCTTCGCCGGCTTCTTCGCAGTGATCGGCAATCCGGTGCCCGTTGATCCCGAAGCTTCCAAGCGCATCGGCATCTTTGCAGAGGATTCGGCGGCCAAGGAAGCGGGTCTTGAAATCGGAGACAAGATCGTCGCGATCGATGAGGTGCCGATACTTGAGTTTCGCGACATTCAGGAGAACATTGCGCTTTATCCTAACAAGACCGTGACGATCGCGGTTGAGCGGGATGATGATCGGCTCGAGTTCCCTGTGACCATTGCCCGGGTCGAAAACGATGACGGCTTTGGCAACAAGGGCGATATCGGGATGATCGGGATCGGCCCTGCCGCGCTCGAGTATAAGTTTGAACGCGTGCCCCTTTTGCAACTGCTTCCGCTGGCCACTGAGCAATGCTGGAAGCTGGTTAAGATGATGGTGACCGGCATCCAGCAGGTCGTCACAGGGCAGCGCTCGATCAAGGAGTTGGGCGGCCCGGTCAAGATCACCAAGGTTGCAGGCGAGCGCCTCAGCCTGGGCGCCACTGCGTTCATTGAACTCGTCGCGCTCATCTCGCTTAACTTGGCATTCATCAACTTCTTGCCAATCCCCGCGCTCGATGGCGGGCACCTTGCGTTCTACGCCATCGAAGCCATCCGCCGAAAGCCTGTGGGGCCGCAGGTAACCGAGTGGGCATATCGCACCGGCATCGCGCTGGTGCTCATGTTCATGGTGGTGGTGACGTTCAATGATGTGTTCTCTTTGCCACTGCTGGGCAACTTGTTTGGCAGTTAGACGGGGAAAGCACACGCACCAGCCTTCAAGGCCCCCTATGCCCGCTTGATTGCGATTGGCGCATGGGGCAGGGGGCAGACAACGGCGGCGTCGAAATGGGCAGGGTTTGACGCTGTGCGATGAAGACGGGTTATACGGGAACTGAGACTTCATGGATCGATGTAAGCGGGCAGGCGGCGTGTCTGTGAATTCAGCTGGACGGCTTGCGATTGCGCTGACCTGCGGCTCGATGCTGGCGGGTGTGCCTTTTACCGCGCATGCCCAAGACGAAGCCCCCGTGCCCGGCGCAGGCCAGCCGGCGCCCACACCAGCTCCGGCCCCGACCCCCGCCCCGGCTCCTGCACCGGTGCCAGCCGCCAACATAATCCGCACGATCAGCGTCTCTGGCGCTGAACGTCTCGAGCCGACCACGATCCTGTCTTACATCCGCCTGCGGGTGGGCGATGAATACACCTCGGTCGCCGCTGACCAGGCTTTGAAGGATCTGGGCGCCACCGAGCTCTTCAGCAATTTCTCTATCCGCAACGAAGGCGGCAATGTCATCATCACGGTGACAGAGAACCCGGTCATCAACCGCATCGTTCTCGAAGGCAATCGGCGCCTCGATAACGAGAAGATCCTGCCTGAGATCAAGCTTGCGCCGCGCCAGATTTTCACGCGCTCGAAAGTGCGCGCAGACGTTGCGCGTATTATCGAGCTGTACAAGCGTCAGGGCCGGTTTGCCGCGACGGTCGAGCCCAAAATGGTCGAGCTGCCGCAAAACCGCGTTGATGTCATGTTCGAGATCAGCGAGGGCCCCAAGTCCAAGGTCCGCCAGATCAACATCATCGGCAACGAAGAGTTCTCCGATGGTGCGCTGCGCGGCGAGATGGTGACGAAGCAAGCGCGCTTCACCCGCTTCTTCAGCTCGAACACGAGCTATGATCCGGATCGCTTGGCTTTTGACCAACAGAAGCTGCGCCAGTTCTACCTGACGGAAGGCTATGCCGATTTCCGCGTCGTTTCTGCTGTTGCCGAGCTTACGCCGGATCAGAAAGACTTCATCATCACCTATGTGGTCGAAGAAGGCGAACGCTATAAGTTTGGCGAAGTCGAGGTTGAAAGCCAGCTGCGTGATTTTGATGGCGATCAGATCAGCGCCGGTCTCGCGATCAAGAGCGAAGATTGGTACGATGCCAAAGCGGTTGAGGACACGGTGGAATCGCTCGCCGAGCTTGCGGGCCGGTTTGGCTATGCCTTTGCCGATGTGCAGCCGCGCTTTAATCGCAACAAAGACGACCTTACGATGGACATCACCTTCGTATTGCGTCAGGCGCCGCGCGTCTATGTCGAACGGGTCGATGTCAACGGCAACACGCTGACACAGGACAAGGTGCTGCGCCGCGAATTCCGCTTGTCCGAAGGCGATGCGTTCAACACTCTGGGCGTTCAGCGGACAACCGCGCGCATCAACCAGCTCGGCTATTTCCAGGAGAACTTTGAGGTCAATCAGGTCGAAGGCTCCGCGCCCGATCGGATCATCCTTGAAGCCAATGTTGAAGAGCAACCGACGGGCGAATTGCAGTTCTCGGCTGGCTTCTCCTCGATCGAGCAGTTCATCCTCGCCGGCTCGATCCGCCAGCGCAACTTCCGCGGCCGCGGGCAGACAATCGGGCTTAGCGTCAATTATTCGCAGTTCACCAACCAGGT
>JBCBOW010000030.1:0-9915 GCA_039821045.1 Pseudomonadota bacterium | reverse complement strand
TTTCACGCCTGCCATCGCGCCCGCATATGGCAAACCCCAGGAGGCTGCGTGGAACATCGGGACGACCGGCAGCATCACAGAGGAACCGCTGAAATTGAAGACGCCTGGCTGCAGACCCGCGATTGCGTGGATCACGGTCGAGCGGTGCTCATACTGCACACCCTTAGGATTGCCGGTCGTGCCGCTTGTATAGCAGATCATGCACGGATCGGTTTCCTCTCCCGAAACCCACTCGAAATTGCCATCCTGTGCGCCGATCCAATCTTCAAAAGCAGGGCTGTACTCGCCAGAATCAAAGCAGATGTAATGCTCAACGGTCGGCCAGCGGCTCTTCATCCGGTCCACAATCGGCTGAAAGGCTGCATCATAGATCAGCACTTTGTCTTCGGCATGGGTTACGATGTATTCGAGCTGATCATCGAACAGGCGCGGGTTGACGGTGTGGAGCACCCCGCCCATCCCTGCGACACCGTACCAGCTCACCAGGTGACGCGAATGGTTCATGGCAAGGCTGGCAACCTTGTCGCCCTTCTTGAGGCCAAGCGCCACGAGCGCTTGCGACATCTTCAGCGCATCTCGGCGAATGCCCGCCCAATTGGTGCGCGTCTCGCTGCCATCCGCCCAGCGTGTGATGATCTCGCGGGTTCCGGATTCGCGGGCGGCATGATCAATCACATGCGTGATCCGCATCGTCCAGTCTTGCATCTCTCCGAGCATGGTTCGTTCCTCTCTCTTCGAATATGCGCCATTTGAGCGCTTGGGGCATTTCATGCCGCGCCAAAACGCGCATGGCAATTGGTTCACCGAGCAAAGTGCGGGCAGATGCTGGTTTTTAGGCTTCGGGAGGAGGCGCTACGCGACGAGCTTGAGGCGATCGTTGCCGCGCAGAGGTTCGAGCTGCACATTCTCGATCCCGTCAATCTCGGTAAGCTGAGTTGCAAGCTCGCCATCAAGTTTGAAGTTTCGCCCCAAGCTGATCTGAGCATATCCTCCATTTGCGAGCGATATCTGCGCCAACACTTCGCCAGGCGCTGAGTCCTGATGGATCAAGAGCGACCGCAACTGGGAAAGGGCACTCTCATTCACGATCTCGAGCTTAAGCCGCATCGCCATGCGCCCGCGCACTTGAGCAAGGGGCTTAGCACCGCGCACAGTCAGTCGCGGTGGTTCGCCCGGCCCCGGGGAATCAAGCTCCACATTCAGCAACAAGCACTCATTTTCGCTAGCCCAGCGCTCAAAATCGGGGACCAGCGCTTCTTCAAAGCAAGCCGCCGAAAACTGGCCTGACATATCCGAGAAATCACCGCGGATGAAAGGTGCGCCGCGCTTTGTGCGCCCTTTGCTTATGCCTTCAACCATCGCCGCAATGACAGCGCTTGAGCGCCCGCCCTCGCCCGGAGCGCCGCCTTCCATGATCGCCTGATAGGTTCGAGCTCCCTGCGCTGCGGCGACTTCGCGATATTGGTGAACCGGGTGATCAGAGAAATAGAATCCAAAGTTCTCCCGCTCCTGCGCCATCTGCTCCGTGCGCGACCACGCCTCTGCGGGCTTCAATCGCAAATCTTCCAAAGCCGACGCATCGCCGCCAAACAGGCCGCCTTGTCCGCTTGTGCGTTCACGCGCTGCGGCATCTGCCACCGCCAGCAAGACATCAGCATTGGCGAGCAAGAGGGCACGGTCAGGCTCCAGGCCATCAAGTGCGCCCGCGCAAATCAGCCCTTCGAGCTGGCGCCGGTTCATCGCTCCTTGCGGCATTCTTTCAAACAGATCCTTAAGGCTTTGAAACGGGCCAGCAGAAGCGCGCTCAGCAACGATCATCTCCATCGCTTTTTCGCCGACATTGCGGATCCCTGCCAAAGCATAGCGGACGCCATATCCCTCATCGATTTGTTCAACGGTGAAGCGCGCTTGCGAGGCGTTGATATCAGGCGGCAAAATCAAAACGCCGCCTTCCACAGGATAGCGCCGAGCATCATCGACAAATAGGCTCAGCTTTTCAGACTGGTGCAAATCAAAGCACATCGAGGCGGCGTAAAACTCCTCGGGATAGTGCGCCTTCATCCACGCCGTCTGATAGGAGAGCAGAGCATATGCGGCGGCGTGCGACTTGTTAAAGCCATAGCCTGCGAATTTATCGATCAAGTCGAACAGGTCGTTGGCTTCTTTTTTCTCAATCCCAGAGACCTCTTTGCACCCCGCGACGAAAACGCCGCGCTGCTTATCCATCTCCGCTTGCACTTTTTTGCCCATCGCGCGGCGCAACAGGTCTGCATCGCCCAGTGAGTAGCCTGCAAGGATTTGCGCGGCCTGCATCACCTGCTCCTGGTAGACGAAGATGCCATAGGTCTCCGCCAGAATGCCTTCGAGCTTGGGGTGCGGATACTCGATCGGCACCTCGCCAGCCTTGCGCTGGCCAAACAGCGGGATGTTATCCATCGGGCCTGGACGATAAAGCGAGACAAGCGCGATGATGTCGCCGAAATTGGTGGGTTTGACCGCTTTTAGCGTGCGGCGCATGCCTTCGGATTCCAGCTGGAAAACACCGACAGTGTTACCCGCCTGCATGAGGTCATAGACGCCAGGGTCATCCAGCGCGAGCGCCCCGAGATCAATGTCGATCCCCCGCTCGCTCAACAGGTCAACCGCCTTGCGCAAGACGCTTAGGGTCTTCAGGCCCAGAAAATCGAACTTTACGAGGCCGCTTGTCTCAACATGCTTCATGTCGAACTGCGTGACCGGCATGTCCGAGCGCGGGTCCCGATAAAGCGGGACGAGCTGATCAAGCGGGCGATCGCCGATCACAACCCCGGCGGCGTGCGTCGAGGAGTTGCGCGGCAGTCCCTCGAGATCAAGAGCAAGATCCACAAGCCGCTTTACGTCGTTATCGTTGGTGTATTCCCGCTGAAAATCCGCCGCACCGTTCAATGCCCGCTTCAAATCCCACGGATCGGTGGGGTGATTGGGCACCATTTTGCAGAGCCTGTCGACCTGCCCGTAACTCATCTGCAAGATACGCCCGCAATCGCGCAGCACGGCGCGCGCTTTGAGCTTACCAAAGGTGATGATCTGAGCGACATGATCGTGGCCATACTTCTGCTGCACGTAGCGGATCACTTCACCGCGACGCGTTTCGCAGAAATCGATGTCGAAATCAGGCATTGAGACGCGCTCGGGATTGAGGAAGCGTTCGAACAGCAGACCAAGCTTGATCGGATCAAGATCGGTGATGGTGAGCGCCCAGGCAACGATCGAGCCCGCACCCGAGCCGCGCCCTGGCCCCACTGGAATGCCCTGATCCTTGGCCCATTGAATAAAGTCGGCAACAATCAGAAAGTAGCCGGGAAAGCCCATATTGACGATGATGCCAATCTCGTAATCGAGCCGCTCAGAGTAGCGCTGGCGATCCTCGGCGCTCATCTCTTCATACACCGAAAGGCGCTCTTCGAGGCCCTTGCGCGATTGCTCCTCCAGCATACGCGCTTCGCCTTCGAGATCGCCCGCAAGACTTGGCAGGATGGGCTTGCGGTCCGGCGGCGATAGGGCGCAGCGTTGCGCTATGACCAGAGTGTTTGCAGTCGCTTCAGGAAGATCTGCAAAGACCTCATCCATCATAGCTGCCGATTTGATGAAGCTGTTTGGATTGGAGGTCGCGCGATCCTCGTTCTCGACATAGGTTGAGCCGGCGATGCACAGCATCGCATCATGCGCCTTGTGCATATGCGGCTCGGCGAAGCTCGCTGGGTTGGTCGCCACTAGCGGCAGATCGCGGTCATAAGCGAGATCGATCAGCGCTTCCTCCGCGCGCTCGCACACAGGATCGCCGTGGCGCGCCAGCTCAATGTAAAGCCGCCCGGGAAACAGCGCTTCCAATTCGGTCAGCATCGCTGCAGCAGCAGGGGTCTGACCTTCAGCGAGCAGCCGGGTCAATGCGCCCTCGCCTGCGCCTGTCAGTGCGATGAGGCCCTCTGTCCGCCCGGCCAAATCCGCTAAGCAAACATGCGGATCAAACTCGAGCGGCCGCTCCAAATGCGCTTTGGAGACGAGGTGACACAGATTGTCATAGCCGGCCTCATCTTGTGCAAACAGCGCCAGATAGTCGACCAGATGAGCGCCTTGGCCCTTATCCGCTGTCCCCTCTCGCTCGATGCCCAAGAGCGTGCCGATGATGGGCTGAACCCCCTCACCCTTACAGGCCTTGGCAAACATGACGGCACCATAGAGCCCGTTGCGATCGCAGATGGCGATTGCGGGAAAGCCGCGCTCCTTGGCAAGTTTGGCAATCGCTTTGGGATCAATCGCGCCTTCGAGCATCGAATATGAGGAAAAGACTCGCAGAGGAACAAAGGGCGCAAATGTCATTGCAAGAATATGATAAATAGGGCGGCCATTTCCAAGCATCAGGCCAATCGGCCTTGGGGACTCGCTGGGGAAAACGACAAAGGGCTTGTGCTGTGGCCCGGGTGCGTCATTCTCTCGCTTGTACGAACGATTCATTGGGGGAATCATCATGACATCACAGCAAGACCTGGAGAAACACGCGCAAGGCCTCGCCGCGCGCGCTAAGGCAATCATCACGGACCCGAGCGGCACCTGGCCCAAAATTGCGGCGGAAGCCGATGAGCCAATGCAGATTTTCATGCGCTATGTGCTGCCGCTTGCGGCGATTGGTCCGATCGCATCATTCATTGGTGGGCAGCTGTTTGGCTATGGCGGGTTTGGAATTACGATCCGTATCGGCTTTCTGGCGGGCCTCACATCCCTGATCGTCGGGTATGTCGGCGCGCTCATTTCGGTCTGGCTCATCGCTTGGATCGCCAACTTCCTGAGCCCAAAATTTGGCGGGAAAGACGATTTTCCTGCCGCTTTCCGGCTCGTCGCCTATTCGATGACAGCGGCCTGGATTGTCGGCATTGTGGGCCTTGTCCCGATGCTCGGTGTCCTTGGCCTCGCTGCGCTTTACAGCCTTTATCTGTTTTACAAGGGCGCGCCGGACATGATGAGCGTGCCAGCAGAAAAGGGCGTTGTTTACACAGCGCTGACAGTCATCTGCGGCATCGTTGCCAATTTCGTGATTGGCCTAATCACCGCCTCGATCACAGGTCCGGGGCTGATGGGCGGCGCGGCCCTCACTGGCAATGTCGATGGCGACGATGTCCAGATCGACCTTGGTGAATACGGCTCCATCCAAGTTGATGGAGATCAACAGACGATTGATCTTGGCGCGATGGGCCAAGCGCAGGTCAACACAGAGACCGGCGAGGTCACGGTGAATGTCGACGGGCAGGAAATGAAAGTCCAGGTGGATCCAGAGGACCTCAAGAACGAAGAGTGAAGCTAATCAGGCCCTGAGGTGGTGGTACCTCAGGGCCATGCCTTTGGCTTCAAAGGAGCTTTTCAATGTCCTTTGCGATGCTTGCAGGCGTATCCTGCGGGCCATAGCGCTTGACCACATTGCCCGCGCGATCAATCAGGAATTTGGTGAAGTTCCATTTGATCGAAGTCGAACCCATGAGGCCCTTTTTCTCTGATTTCATCCAGTCGAAGAGCGGTGAGGCATCAGATCCGTTAACATCGATCTTTTGCATCAAGGGAAAGGTAACGCCGAAATTGACCTTACAGAACTCGGCGATTTCATCGGCATCGCCCGGCTCTTGAGCCCCAAACTGATTGCAAGGGAAGCCGAGCACTTCAAAACCACGGTCCTTGAAGTCCTGATAGAGCTTCTCCAACCCATCATATTGCGGTGTGAAGCCGCATTTGCTGGCGGTGTTGACGACGAGCAGGACGTTGCCCTTTTTGGTCGAAAGATCGAGGTCTTCTCCGCGATTCGTGGTGACGGTAAAATCGGCAATCGTTGTCATGGTCAGGTCCCCTAAGTGTTGGCAGGCACATGGGGACGCTCAGCGACGCCAGCAAGGGGTTTTGCCGCCAATCACCGGCTTCGCCTGCTTACACAAGCACGCCGTCAACCAGGCGCACAACGCGGTCCATGCGTGCCGCCAGTCGCTCATTGTGTGTGGCTACCAAAGCAGCGCTGCCTTCTCCGCGCACCAGCACAAGAAACTGTGCCAGCACCGTATCAGCGGTCGCCTCGTCGAGATTGCCGGTAGGCTCGTCTGCCAACACCAGCGAGGGACGATTGGCGAGCGCGCGAGCAACAGCGACACGCTGCTGCTCACCGCCGGAAAGCTGGCTTGGCCGATGCGTATAGCGATGGCCAAGGCCCAGGCTTGAGAGCAAAACTTCTGCGCGCTCCGCTGCGTCGGCCCGTCCGGCCCCAGCAATCATCTGCGGCATTATCACATTCTCACGTGCATCAAAGTCGGGCAGCAAGTGATGGAATTGATACACAAAACCCAGATGCTCTCGCCGCAACCTTGTGCGCTGATCAGGGGCAATGCGGTCCGCCTGTTCGCCGGAAATCACAATCGAGCCCTCGAAGCCTCCTTCAAGCAGTCCAACGGCTTGAAGAAGAGTCGACTTGCCCGAACCCGATGGCCCAAGCAGCGCGACGATCTCACCCGAGTTGATCGTAAGATCGACACCACGCAGAACGTCGATGCGTTCGCCGCCTTGTTCAAAGCTCCGCTTAAGGCCTTGAAGTTCAGCGATAACTGGTTCGTGCGTCTTGCCGCTTTCACTCATAGCGAAGAACCTGCACGGGATCTGTGTTCGCCGCTTTGAGCGCGGGGTAAAGCGTTGCCAGGAAGCTCAGGATCAAGGCGAGCGCTACAATCCCTGCGACTTCCCAGGGATCAGTGCGCGAGGGCAGCGTCGAGAGAAAGCGCACTTCGGGGTCCCAAATCTGTTGTCCTGTCACTTGCGCGATAAACCAGACAATCTCTTCGCGGAACAAAAGCACGATAAAGCCAAGCACCAGGCCAGCGATCGTGCCGATTGCGCCGATTGTGGTCCCGGTCGTGATAAAGATTTTGACCAGCGAGCGTCTCGTCGCGCCCATCGTGCGCATGATCGCGATATCGCGGGTCTTGGCTCGCACCAGCATCACAAGGCTCGACAGGATATTGAAAGACGCCACCAATACCATGAAACTTAGCGCAAAAAACATCGCAACCCGTTCAACCTGCAAGGCCTCAAAGAGCGATGAATTGATCGTCTTCCAATCCGAAACCACCGCTCGGCCTGCGAGAGCTTCGGATATGGGCGCGAGTATCTCACCCACCTGATCCGCATCACTGACTGAAACCTCGATCATGCCGATTGTGTCGTCCATCAACAAAAGCGTCTGCGCATCTGCGATTGGTAAGACGACGAACTTCTCATCATAATCATAGATGCCAACTTCAAAGATGGCTGCAACTTCATAGCCTACGCGTCTGATTTGCTGGCCAAAAGGCGTCGAGCGGCCTGCCGGATTGATGATCGTGATCGTGTCGCCGACCCGGGCGCCGATGTTTTGTGCTAGACGCGTGCCGATTGCGACGCTGCGTTCGCGCCGGCCCAGATCAGCGATGTTGCCCATCACAACCTTGTCCGCCAGCGATGCGATATCTTCATCAACATTCCCGCGCAGGAAGATCGCTTCGACCCGCCCGCCGTAGCTCACCAGTAAGGGTTGCTCGATCAGCGGGGATGCATCAGTCACACCCTCCGTCGCGCGCACTTGAGCAAGAACATTCTCCCAATTGTCGAGCCGCCCCCCGTAGGCCTGGACAATCGCGTGACCATTGAGCCCCACGATCTTGTCGAGCAGTTCTGCGCGAAACCCGTTCATTACGCTCATGACCACGACCAGCATCGCAACACTCAGCATCACAACGCCGACCGATATCCCAGCGACGAGCGCGATGAAGGCCTCGCCCTTACCCGGCCACAAGTAGCGCTTGGCGATCATGCTTTCGAAAGCGGTGAGCATCAGAGGCCGAAAACGTTCTTTCCTAAAAGCTGCCGAACACCCGCCGACGTGTTTGGCGTGGATGCATCTGGCCAGCGCTGTGTGAATAGGGGCTGTAAGCGCCAAAGCACCGGGGCACAATCGCGGCACTATGCCTGAGCTGTGCGTAAAACGCCTGCGAGTTGCGACAACATGGTCATGAAAAAGACGGGCATGGCGGGGCCTCCCCTCTTGTAATTGTTCCGTCACATCGCCATTGGGGTCGCACTCATTACAAGCAGCGCGTTGTTGGAGGTTTGAGGCCATGAATGTGACTCACCCTTTCCTGGACCTTGGCGGCGATAAGCTGCGCGAGGAATGTGGGATTTTTGGCGCGATCAACGCGGCTGATGCTGCCGCCGCCACCGCATTGGGCCTCCACGCTTTGCAGCATCGCGGACAAGAAGCGGTAGGCATTACAAGCTTTGATGGGGCACTGAGTGGGCGCGAGGCTCAAGGTGGGCAATTCTATTCGAGCCGTGCTCTTGGCCATGTGGCAGACAATTTCTCCACCAAAGAGGCGATCGATCAGCTTCCCGGGGCGATGGCGGCAGGCCATGTGCGCTATTCGACGACCGGCGGCGCGGATATGGCCAATGTTCAGCCGCTTTATGCCGAGCTTGCAACCGGCGGCTTCGCGGTCGCGCATAATGGCAACATTTCAAACGCAGGCGCTCTGCGGGCCGATCTGGTCCAGAAGGGATCGATCTTCCAATCAACCTCGGACACCGAGGTCATCATCCATTTGGTGGCCACTTCGCGTTACCCGACAATCGCTGATCGCCTGATTGATGCGCTCCGGCTTGTCGAAGGCGCCTATTCGCTAATTGTGATGACGCCTGAGGGGATGATCGCATGCCGCGACCCGCTTGGTATTCGGCCGTTGGTGATGGGGCGGATGGGCGATGCCATCCTGTTTGCATCAGAAAGCGTCGCTTTTGACGTTGTGGGCGCGGAGATGATCCGCGAGGTGGAGCCAGGCGAGCTTCTTCAGGTCGATTTCTCAGGTGAGGTAAAGAGCGTTCGCCCATTTGGGACACAGCCCGCGCGCCCATGCATCTTCGAGCATGTCTACTTCAGCCGGCCTGACAGCTACTTTGCCGGCCAAAGCGTTTATGAAGCGCGCAAAGCGATCGGCACGGAGCTGGCGCGCGAAGCGCCCTGCGATGTCGATCTCGTCGTGCCGGTGCCTGATAGCGGAGTTCCAGCAGCAATCGGCTTTGCGCAAGCTTCCGGGCTGCCCTTCGAACTCGGCATTGTTCGATCGCATTATGTCGGGCGCACCTTCATCCAGCCATCCGACAGCGCACGCCACGCCGGAGTGAAGCGCAAGCACAATGCCAACCGAGAGCTCGTAGCGGGCAAGCGGATTGTTCTGATCGATGATTCGATCGTGCGCGGGACCACCAGCCTCAACATCGTCGAAATGATGCGCGAAGCGGGCGCGAGCGAGGTCCACTTCCGCGTTGCCAGCCCGCCAACCGCGCATAGCTGCTTTTACGGCGTGGATACGCCGGAGCGTTCGAAACTCCTGGCCGCGCGGATGGAATTGGAGCCGATGCGCCAGTTCATTCACGCCGATAGCCTCGCCTTCATTTCGATTGACGGTCTTTACCGCGCGGTGGGCACTTCCGGCCGCGAAGAGGCTGCCCCCCAATTCTGCGACGCGTGCTTCACGGGCGATTACCCCACGAGCCTCACAGATCTGGCCCTGCGCGAGCGCAAATCACCGCAATTGCCCTTTGCTGATCCCAAGGCCGCTTAACGGATGACTGACGCACAATCTGAAGACAAACCGCTCGCCGGGCGCACCGCGCTTGTGACCGGTGCAAGCCGAGGGATAGGCGCTGCGTGCGCGCTAGCGTTTGCCACGGCTGGCGCTCATGTGATCCTGACGGCGCGCAAAGTGAAACCGTTGGAGGCGATTGAGGATCAGATCCACGATGCTGGCGGCACCTCCACAATCGCTCCGATTGACCTGGCTGAGCCCGATGCAGTGACTCGCTTGGCGACCGCGATTG
>JBCBOW010000029.1:0-10024 GCA_039821045.1 Pseudomonadota bacterium | reverse complement strand
CCGACACGGTAAAAACCTTATCCGCGCCCGCCTCTATCAGTTCATCAGCAAAGGCATCGCCAAGTTCGCTGTCAGCCAGATCAAGCTTGTTGAGCGCCACCAGCCGCGGCTTGTCATCGATCCCTGCGCCATAAGCGGCAAGCTCCTCTTCCACCACGCGCATGGCTTCAACAGGATCATCGCCCGCAATATCAACGAGGTGGATGAGCACGCGGCACCGCTCGATATGACCCAGGAAGCGATCACCAATCCCCGCGCCATCCGCTGCGCCCTCGATCAGCCCGGGAATATCCGCCAACACAAATTCGCGGCCCTTGTGACGCACCACGCCCAGCTTGGGGACGAGCGTTGTAAAGGCATAATGGCCGACTTTGGCCTGCGCGTTTGAAACCGCATTGATAAAAGTGGATTTGCCAGCGTTCGGCAGACCGACAAGGCCCACGTCAGCGAGCAGCTTGAGCCGCAGCCATACCCACATTTCTTCGCCCGGTTCGCCCGGCTGGTGCTGGCGCGGCGCGCGGTTGGTGGCGGTTTTGTAAGAGGCATTGCCGCGCCCCCCGAGCCCGCCTTCCAGAAAGACGACGCGCTGGCCAACTTCCGTGAAATCGGCGAGCACCTCTTCCTTGTCTTCCGAAAGCACCTGCGTGCCCACCGGCACTTTGACGATGAGATCATCCGCGCCTGCGCCCGTGCGGTCCTTGCCTTGCCCATGATTG
This sequence comes from Pseudomonadota bacterium, assembly GCA_039821045.1. Taxonomy (GTDB): domain Bacteria; phylum Pseudomonadota; class Alphaproteobacteria; order Sphingomonadales; family Sphingomonadaceae; genus Erythrobacter. Next base: position 9,308 of record JBCBOW010000029.1, on the reverse strand, counting down.
CCGCGCTTGGCCTTGAAGTGCTGCGCGTAGCGAAAATCGATGAGCGTGTTGAGCCCGGCCACCGCTTCAAAGATGATATCCCCGCCTTTGCCGCCATTGCCGCCATCAGGCCCGCCATACTCAATGTATTTCTCGCGCCGAAACGAGACCGCGCCCGGCCCGCCCGCGCCCGATTTAAGATAGATTTTGGCTTGATCGAGGAAGTGCATGGTGCGCCACCTATGCACTCCCCCGAAGAATTGCAAAAGAAGTCAGAAGCGCGCTTCGATCCCGATCAGCGCCGTGCGCCCGGGAGCAACGAAGCTGAACACCGGTTCGTATTCCTCATCGAGGAGGTTTTCGACCCGGCCAAAGGCGTTGATGCCATCGGAGAGTTTTACCCGGGCGTTGAAATTGACCAGCGTATAGGCCTCCAGCGTCTCAATCGTGGCCGGGAATGTCGCAAAATTGCTGTCAAACGCCTCCCCATTGTAGCGCACCACGAGATTGGCAGAACCTAACTCGCGCGGGTGCTCCCAATTGAGGGCGGCGCTGGCGAGGTGATCCGGGCGGCGGATTTCCTCGACCTCGTTTTCTTCAGCATCAAGGAAACTGTACGTCCCGTTGAAGCTGAACCCTGCGCCGAGCACCGCTGCCAGAGCGAGCTCAACGCCTTGCTGCTCGCTGTCGGTTGTGCGGTTGGCGGGCGATGAAATGAACGTCACCGGATCAAACGCGCTGAAGATCTCATTCTCGAGTTCCGCCTGGAAATAGGTCGCTGACACCGTCACGCGGCCATCAGCGAACGTTTGATCCAAGCCGACTTCCCATCCGGTGGACTCCTCCGGTTCCAGATTGGGGTTGCCGACGAACTGACCGTCGAAAAAGCCAAACAGCTCGTTGAGCGTTGGGTTTTTAACGCCCGAGCCAACCGCCGCGCGCAGACGCGTTGTTTCCGTCACTCGAAAGCCTGCCCCCACTCGGAAAGTGGTCGCATCCTGGAAGAGGTCGTTCACATCCTGGCGGATGGCCGCGGCAAAATCGAACCGGTCACCCGAATAGCGATATTCGCCAACAAAGCCCGCATTCTCCACCTCGTTGCGATTATCGAAGGTAAGCACATTGTTGAAGCCTTCGAGCTCATAATCGGCGGCGAAGGTCAGATTGTGCTCGCTGCCGCCGAAATCGTAAGCGGTCACGTAGGAGGCTTTGAAGCGGTCACTTTCGGTTGAGCTGGGGAAGCCTGCGGGCGCGGTGGTTTGGCGATTGGCATCAGTGATCTGAGCTGAGAGATCATGCGTCCACGAGCCGCCCAGCGCTTCGAGCCGGGCGCCCAGCAGCGCGGAGAAGCTCTCGTTCTCAAACTCGTTGCCGGGGCTATCGACAACAAGGCCGATGGTAGGGCTGCCGAATGCGAAATCCTGATCGTTAAACTCGCCTTCGGTGCGGACATAGCGGGCGACGGCACGCAGCGTGAAATTGCGCGCCGCTGCGACCGAGCCCTTTGCAGAAAGGGTATAACTGTCGCGCCCGATATCGCGGGTGCCATTTCTCGCATTAGGCTCGCCATCGGTGCTGACCACGGTCCCAGAAAGCGCGAAGTCCCAATCGTCATCCACAAAGCCCGCGCGCGCGGCGCCGTTGAATGTATTGTTGGTGCCTCCTTCAAACCGGGCGGCGAATCCATCGAGATCAGAGCCGCTCGCGCTCTCATAAGCGACCACGCCGCCGATCGCATCGTTGCCCCAAAGCGCGGATTGCGGGCCGCGTAGGACTTCGACCCGGCTGCCGATTTCAGCTTGCAGCGTGCCGATGTCGAACTCGCCCGAGCCCGGGTCGGAAACCTCAATCCCATCGACCAGCACGAGTACATGGTTCGCCTCGGTCCCGCGCAGGCGTATCTGCGTCTGGCCGGGCGTCACTGCGACCGAAACGCTGGGCACATCGCGCAGCGCGTCTTCGATGTTGCGGATCTGGCGCTGCTCGATCTGCTCCTCATCGATGACAGTGTAAGACCCGGTGAACGCATTGACCGAGACATTGCCCGAGCGCGTCGCGGTGACCACAATCGGCGAGGCTTTGCGCTCTTTAAACGTAATCGGCGTATCGTCGAACTCGGCATCATCTTGCGCCAGCGCGGGCGCGCCGCATGCTGACGCCGCCAAGGCAAGTGGAGCCGCACTCAGCAGCAATCGATTGATATTCATAGCTTCGAATTTCCCTTTCGAACACACGTGACACGACCCGCACAAGCGCAATGCCCGTGCGAGCCAGCTCAAACGTCGCTCGAAACGAAATTTCTTCGCGCCTCTCCAATCCCTGAGAGGGGCAACAAGCGACCCGCGCCGGTCGGTCTCCTGGCTTGCGGGTCATCGCTTTTGGCACACCTTCCCAGGCCGTTTGCCCAGTGGCTGCTCCCTCAAGAAAAGGAGCGCGCGCCCATCGCTCGCCGCTTACAGTTGCAGGGACAGCCGCGGATTTTCACCGCGTTCCCGTTACCGATGCGTGGGATTGGGGATTAAACAGCGGCCCCGTGCAGCGCAAGCGGTGCGTCTCTTTCGCGAGGTGCGGATGCCCGGTGAAGTAATCGAGAGAGGGATAGAACTGGTGGAGCCGAGGGGAATCGAACCCCTGACCTCGTCATTGCGAACGACGCGCTCTCCCATCTGAGCTACGGCCCCGTTCCAGTCATTTGTCAGCCTGGTTCAGGCAGGCGCGCGCCTTAGCGTGGGCGCGGCGCCCTTGCAACGCTCTATTGCGGGCTTCCGGTGCTGCCCGGGCTCTCTGCCGGCACCGGTTCAACCACAGGCTGCGAGACGAAGCCTTCTGTCACAGGGACCACTGGCACGCTTGCGCCGGTCGCCGGATCAGTCACCGCGGTGGCCGCTGTCGATGGGTTTGCGAGCGTGGCGGCAGGGGCGCTTTCAGCCGACGGGACGGGTACGCCGCGAGCGCGCGCTTCCTGCACCGCAACCCAGCCCGGCTGTGATGGGCCATATGTGGGTCCATACTTCGCATCCCACGCAGCGGATTCGCGCTGATATCGTTCGTAGGCGGTGAAGAAGTTGTCAAACGGCGCTTCGATCTGCGCAAAATTTGCGATGGCAAAGGCGATCGGATCGCTCGGCGCTGCGGCAATGGCCCGGTTCGAGATATCGAGCGCGGCGCGGCAGAATTCCGCGCGCGCAGGCGGCAGAGCGAAGAAATTGTAGACGCTCGTCATATGCCCTTCGCGCTCGATGATGCCCGCCCGGCGCGCGCCCATCCGCTGACGATAGGTCCGATCGATGCGATCATTCACGCGCTTGAGCGCGCGGGCATTATCCTTGATGAAGGCGCTGTAAGCGGTGAGCACCGGTGTATATTCTGCCGAGGTGCAGTTGAGCGCGGCGACATTCCACGCCGAGCGGAAATGCCACACCTTTTCATCATCATTAAGGCCCACATTGATCGTGCTGCGCACACCCATCGCGTTTTTGGCCGGAATGTTCATGACATAGGCCGCGCCGCCCGGTGGGAGCGGACGATAGGGCACCGCTTCAACAACAGGCGGCGGAGGCGGCGGCGGTGGCGGTGGCGGCGGTGGCGGCGGCGTTGCGCAGGCTGCCAAGGCAGCAATGCCGGTCGCCACCGTCAAAATCCGCAGACCCGCTTTGCTGCGATGCTGGAGCGGCGCATCGGCCTGCGCCTGCTCTTGCTTCAGCTTGGAAAGTGAAACTGTCATAATTGATGCTCTCGCCTCTCGCCCGATCTATCGACCTCGATTGCAGTGTTACGAGAACTAGTCTTGCGCAATGATGAAGCCACTCGGGGTATTAGCGCGCCGGTCTGATATGAAAATGCCCGAGACCTTGCGTAAGGTCCCGGGCATCAATTGTCCGGTTAATGGTTGCGGCAGGGCCACAGGCCCAAGTCCACAGGCCCAAGTCCACAGGCCTGCCGCATGCCGGTCAGTTTACTCGCGGCTGCCGAGGAACTGCAGCAGGAACATGAACATGTTCACGAAGTCGAGATAGAGGTTCAGCGCGCCCATGATGATGGCTTTACCCATCATCTCAGTCCCACGCAGATAGGCATACTGCTCTTTCAGCCGCTGCGTATCGTAAGCGGTGAGACCAGCGAAGATGAGCACGCCGAGACCGCTAATCACAAAGGCCAGCGGCCCTGACTGGAGGAACAGGTTGACGATCGAGGCGATGATCAGACCAACCACGCCCATGATCAGGAAAGTGCCGAAGCCCGACAGATCCTTCTTCGTGGTGTAGCCGAACAGGCTTAACCCTGCGAACGCGCCTGCAGTGGCAAAGAAAGTGACCGCGATCGATTCGTTGGTGAAGACCAGGAAGATGGTCGACATCGAAATGCCCATCACCACCGAATACGCCCAGAACAAAATGTTCAGCGTGCTCTTGCTCATGCGGTTAAGGCCAAAGCTCATCGCCATCACAAAGCCGAGCGGCGCAAGCATCACGACCCATTGCAGCGGCGTGCCGAGAAATGCCATCGTCAGCCCGCTTTCCGCAGAAAGCAGCGCAACGATGCCCGTCAGCAAGACCGCCGAGCACATGTAATTGTAGATCGAGAGCATGTAGGAACGCAGGCCCTCATCATATTTGACACCGGCGACATCGCCGCCCGCGCGCGGCACCGAGCCAAAGCTTTGGCGGGTCCGCTCAGTATCATTCCAGTTAGCCATTATGGATCCCTTGTCTAAGAAAGTGTCTCCAAAGCGCGCGCCGTGTGCGCGTGCGTTACTCGTAATATCGGCGTTTACCGGAGGCATTTCAAGCAAAACCGGCGCGGCTTTGGCAGATTTCGTTAACCTTACATTGCGCCTCGATGAACAACGTGCGGTGTCTACTTCGCGCCCGCTGACAATTGCACCCCGCGATTGGCCGTTTCCCGCAAGGTTTGCGTGAGCAAATCGACAAGCGCATCGTCCGAATCAAGCACGTTCAAGCCTTCGCGGGTCATGCCTCCCGGGCTCGCCACCCGGTCCGCCAATACGCCCGGTGCAGCATCGGAAGCAGCGGCCAGCGAAGAAGCGCCATCAACCATCGCTGTCGCCAGATCCGTTGCCTGAACTTCCTCGAGCCCCAATCGAACCGCCGCTGCGGCAAGCGCGTCAATGAAGCGATAGACAAATCCGGGCCCTGATCCTGCCAGCGCTGTCACGAGATCGAACTTCGCCTCATCATCAAGCCACACCGCCGTCCCCAACGTATCAAACAGGGCAAAGGTCGCGGCTCGCTGGGCCTCATCCAGCCCTTCTTCGAGCAGGATGACGGGCGATTTGTTCAGCCTTGCAGCAAGGTTAGGCATCACGCGCACATGCGCTTTTGACGCCGGAAACGCCTCCTGAAGCTGCGCCAGCGTCAACCCTGCGAGCAGGGAATAGAGCACCACATCGCTGCCTGCGATCGCTTGGAGACGCGGCGCAAGATCTTTCAATTGCTGCGGTTTGAACCCCAAGAGCACCGCACCATGATCGCCGGGCACCTCGCTCGCATCGCGATAGAGAGAGACCCCTTCAGGTGTGCTCGCAAGAGCGGGATCAAGCACCGCAAACTCGGCAGCATCGCGTCCGGCAGCCAGCCAGCCGGCCAGCATCGCCCCGCCCATATTGCCGCATCCGATAAGCAGCAGTTTGCCGTGTTTGTGCATGACTGACACCCAAGCCCTTTCTCAGCCGCAAGCCGGGCCTACGCTTCTCCGCCGACGTCCACCATCGCGGCTTCGAGCGCTTCACGCGGCGCTTTATCGCCCCACAAAACAAACTGAAATGCAGGGTAGAACCGGTCGCATTCATCGATCGCGTTTTCAACCAGCGCCTGCGCCTGATCGATGCTCAGCATCCCGTCTGCGCCCAGCATAGCGCCGTGACGATACAGCAGCACATCGCCATTGGACCAGATATCGAAATGGCCCAGCCACATCTGTTCGTTGATCAGGCTCAGCAATTCATAAGCGCGCGGGCGCTTCTCTTCGGAAACCCGAATATCAGGCAGACACAGGAACTGCAGCACATTGTCCGCGCTGCGCCAGATCGCGCGAAGCTGATACTTCGCCCAGCTGCCCTGCACCTCGCCGTTCATCTCTTCTTGCGAGGTGACCTCACACGGCCATCCGCGCGCCTCAAACAAGGCCGCGAGCATTTCCACCGGCGCTGCATCATCATCGGCGGTGTATTCGGGCTCGCGCGGTCTCATAGGGCAACTTCCTTTGCTAACTTGCGCAAGCTCCATGCGCGTGGGCGCCCCTCAATTGCAATCGGCGCGTGGCTGGCGATTGGGGAGAACGCGGCTTGATTGTTCAAAGCTTGTGAAAAAACAAACCGGGGGAAAGATGACTGTCCGCGCCCGCCGATGAGGTCATTCGCCCTATTTAAGCGGCTGAATCTCCGAGCCTTCCGGGCTTGTGTAAGAGAAAGTGTCCAGCCCCTTTTGCTTGAGCGCATTGACCAGATCTCTGGCTGCCTTGCGCGATGCGACCGGGCCTGCGAGCAGGCGATTGGCCTGCCCCCAAGGCACAGTGTGGGGCTCGTAACCCTCAAGCAGATCAGGCGCGCGGCGTTTGAAGCGGCGCCAATCAAATCCCAGCGCCGTTACATCGCGCCCCGTCGCTAGCTGTACCCAGATACGACTGGGATGCTCTGGTTCGGGCTCTGAGCCGGAGCCCGAGCCAGCTTCAAGCGGGACATCAATAGCCGCAATATTGACCGCGCCCTCGCTCACACTTGCGGCGCCGTCTGGGACCTCGCTCATATCGGCAAAGGCATCCGCGACATTGGCTTTTGCGGGCTCGCTGGTAGGCGATGGTGGTGTTGCGGGGCGTGGTGCATCTTGCGCCACCACGAACTGGCCCGTCGCAGAAGCCGCCGATGCAGGCGCGACAGGATTGCCCAACGGCTCGCCAGCGGGCTCCAGCCGCGCGGCCGCTCCACCTTGTGGAGGCGCGCTATCCGTTCGCTCGGCTTGAGCAGTGGTGGTCGATTGCGCGGGCGGCGCTGTGAATTGACTGCCCCCCACAGTGCTTGGATCAAAACGTGCGATCTCAGGACGGTCTCGGCCTATATTGGCGGTGCTGGGGAAAATCCCGAGATTGGCCGCCGCCGCTTGCTGCGCGGGCGTCAAACGCGGCATCACTTCGAGATAGGGCACTATCTGTGCTGCGAGGCTGCGCGGCATCACCGCCTCAGCAATCGCGGCCGCGCGCGCCTGCTCGCCCATGATAGCAAGGCCAAAGGCGCGGGCGCGAAAAGCGGCGGGCTTTCGCAAATCAACCAGCGGCCGCAAGATACGTTCAAACTTCGCCTCCTGGCCTCCGATCGCATAGCTGATGGCGAGCCGCAGCGTGATCTCCTCATCCCTTTCGCGCTCAAGGATGCGACGATAGTCAGCCTGCGCGCGGCCTTGCGCCCCGACCATATCGAAAGCGAGACCACGCTCACGCAACACTTGCCGGATCGAGGCCCCGCCCCGGCGCGCATCCTCAATCAGCGCGAGCGCTTCGGTGGGCTCGCCCTGGCGCAACAAGACTGATGCGCGCCCCATCTGGACCAGCGGATTGCTCGGCTCGATCGCGTTGGCGCGCGCGTAAAACCCCGAGGCAGCGTCCAGATCATCAACCCCGATCGCCGCATCTCCCGCCTGAAGCAGGGCTTTCAGGTCGCGGGGCCGCTTTGCGAGAGCCACAAGCGCGCGGTTAAGCCGTTGCACCGCGGGCGAAGGCAGCGCCTGAACCACGGGCTGCGAGGTTGTTCCCTGTGCGAGCGCTTGCGGCGCGGCGCAAAGCCCAGCGCCATAGGTCACTATGGACGCGAAAAGCAGGCAAGCTGAGCGAGCAATCATCAAAGGCTACGTAAGGCAAAGCGGGCGAGGCGTGCAGCCCCTTTTGCGCTTCAATTCACCTTTGGGCTCAAAACTGGCTCAGCGGCGGGGCAGACCGGGTCGGTTTCGCCCTCACTGACCACGAGCGCTTATGCCATACCCTAGCGGATATTCGGTGCGCTTACTGGTTGTTTTGTCGTCCAAGGAATCGCGGGATGCTGAGCGCGGGCGCATCATCATCATCGTCTTCGTCATACTCATCGTCTGAGCCGCTGCTGCGAGAGAGATTGGCCATGCGCTCAAACAGGGTGCTTCCCCCGCCTGAAGCGGTCTCGTCGGCTCCAGCGGCGGGTGCGCTGCGGCGTCGCCCGCCGCCAAGCCGCGCTTCAACCGGCTTGTTCTGAGCATTCAGACGATCTGCATCAGCGAGGATATCATCGGTTGACGCGTCCGCTTCGTATTCGGCTTGAGCTTCGGCTTCCGCCTCTTGCTCTCCAATCTCGGCATAATCCGCATCGAGCGGCTTTGACCCGATCCCGCCACGCTTTGCGCCCGGCGCCAAACTTGCGAAGCGATTGTCTTCCTCCGAAGCAGGCAAAGCGGCATCCGCTTCCGCGTTGGACAGATCGTAAGGCTCGTCATCAGCCCCACGCAGGCCCGCGAGTGGATCGACAATATCGTCCACGTCCTCATCTTGCTCGCCCATATCATCGCCCGCCTGCATACCGGTGAGATCAAAAGGCTTGGCCGGATCGTCAAACTCTTCCTGATCGGCCTCCTGGGCTTCGGTCACAGGATCAGCGAAGATCGGCGTTGGCTTGGGAGGTTTAGGCGTGGGGATGCGCGGCGTGGCTTCGAAGAAAGGCTTGGGGACCGCCGCAGATGACGTCTCGGGCTCTGAGTAAGGCTCAGGTACAGCAGGCGGTTCAGGATCGCTCTGAAAGAGCGGCTCTGGCGACGCCTCGGGCTCTGGCTCTGGCTCGGGTTCAGGTGCTGGAACAACGGGCGGTTCAAGCTTGATGGCGGGAGCAGGCGGATCGTCTGCCACCGGTGTCTCAGCTTCACCGGTCAAATCCAACACCGGGCGCTTGGGCGCACGCGCGCTCGCCAGCGCGGCGGGGCTTACTGTCCCAGCCGGTTGCGCTTGAGCGTCCTGCTCGATCCCGGTCGCCACAACGGAAACGCGGATCTTACCTTCCAGATCAGGGTTGAAGGCGCTGCCCCAGATAATGTTGGCGTCTTCATCGACGAGTTCGCGAATATGATTGGCTGCGCCGTCGACCTCGAAGAGCTTCATATCCTCGCCGCCGATGATCGAGATGATCACGCCCTTGGCGCCCTGCATCGAGACGCCATCAAGCAGCGGGTTTGCGATCGCTTGTTCGGCCGCTTCCTTGGCACGGTTTTCGCCGTCTGCTTCGCCAGTCCCCATCATGGCCTTGCCCGGCCTCATCAATCTCGACTTTGCCGATGTCCGTTCTGTGATGAGCGAGATGGGCA
>JBCBOW010000028.1:0-10170 GCA_039821045.1 Pseudomonadota bacterium | reverse complement strand
CTTTTCCCCCTTTGCCCCGATCAGCGCGTGAATTTGAGAGTGGCCCAAGCGGTGATAGCGCTCGTTAGGCCGGTGGCGAAGGCACCCCATAGGATATCCAGCAGTGTGATTGTAGTCGCCCAGACTTTAAATACGGCCTGGCTGGTGAGATCAAAGGTTGCATAGCAGAGCGCGCCTAAAAGCACGCCGTTCAAAAGAGCGGCAGCGGCACGCCCGCTCTCAAGGCCGGGTTTGATTGCAAACCACACCATCCCTGCCAGATAGACGAAGTAGAACACGCCCGCTGCGCCCATGTTGAAATTGTCCGCCATGATCGGGCCGATGATTGGGCGGTAGAGATTTGGCCCGGCCCAGCTGAGCCAAATCGCATCCAAAACGCCAAAGACTAGGGCGGCAATCGCATAAGCGATGAGATATTTCGTCATTTCCTGGGTTCCCCGTAAGCGCGCAGCCTTGACCGTGTGGCCGGGCGCGGTCAATGCTTCGATCCATGGACGAGGGAAACGGGCCCGCCCCTGATGGCGGTGAGATTGAGGCCATGAGCTTTGAACAGGCGCTCACAGCGCTTGAAGGCATTGTGCAGCAATTGGAGCGCGGCGATGTTCCGCTGGATCAATCGATTACGCTGTACGAGCGCGGTGAGAAGCTGCGTGCGGCTTGCCAAAGGCGGCTCGATGCAGCGCAGGCGCGGATTGAAAAGATCGTGACCAACGCCGATTGCGCGCCCAGCGGCACTGTTCCTTTGGATGGAGCGGACTAGCCGTGTTGGTTGGGATCGAGGGGGATTTGCTCGCAGACGGGCTCAAACGCGTTCAGCGCGAGATTGATATCGTGTTTGACGCTGTCATGCCGGTTCCAAACGATACGCGCGCGCGGCTCGTGGAAGCGATGCGCTATGCCGCGATCGGCGGCGGAAAACGCGTGCGCCCGTTTCTGGTGGTCAGCACAGCGGAGCTGTTTGGCGTGGCCCGTGATGGAGCTTTGCGCGCAGGGACAGCGATCGAAGCGATCCATGTCTATTCGCTGATCCATGATGATCTGCCGTGCATGGATGATGATGATCTGCGCCACGGCAAGCCGACGCTGCATCACGAATTCGACGAAGCGACCGCTGTGCTCGCAGGTGACGCACTGCACGCGCTCGCGTTTGAGATCCTTGCAGACACCAAGACAAGCGCTGATCCGTTCACTCGCTCAGAGCTCATTTCAACCCTGGGCATGGCTTCGGGTATGAACGGTATGGCGGGCGGTCAGATGATGGACATGGTCGCTGACGAAGAGGGCGTGGATTACGATCTTCACACGATCACGCGGCTGCAACAGCTTAAGACCGGCGCGCTGCTTGCCGCTTCTGTTGAAATGGGGGCAATTTTAGGCAAGGTGCCGCCCGAGGGCCGCACCCATCTGCGCGCCTTTGCCCGAGACATTGGTCTGGCATTTCAGATCGCTGATGATCTGCTTGATGTTGAAGGCGATGCGGAGAAAGCGGGCAAAGCGCTGCGCAAGGATGAAGAGCAAGGCAAGCAGACCTTTGTGACGCTCATGGGGGCGGACAAGGCTCGCGAACAGGCCCGCGCGCTGGTTGATCAGGCGATTGCGCATCTGGGCTCGCACGGCTCTGAGGCAGATATGCTGCGCGCGCTCGCGCGCTTTATCGTTGAGCGCGATCGGTGAGATTAGCTGCTTTGCTTTGCGCTGCATTGGCGGTTTCGGGATGCCAAGCCGCCGAGCGCGCTGAGGCGGACCAAACGCCGCCTGCTGTGCCGCAGCCGCCCGATACGGGCGCAGTCACAAAATCGGATGGATGCCGCTCTGATGCTGCCGGTCAAACTGCCTGCCTCGCGGCTGCTTTCAAGATCGATCAATGCAGCAGCATGGTGCCGGTTTCATCGATGTTCCGCGAGAATGAGAGCGAAGGCTCCTTCGAATATCGCACCGCGTTTTCAGCCGAACCTGCGTGCCTTGAAGCGCTGCGCGAAGCGGCGATTGGGCGTGGATTTGAAGACAATATGGGACCCGGCGTTTTTGCGCTTGAGCCGGAACCGGGTTATCGCGAGCTGCTGATTATCACTGACCCCACAGAAAACATGCAGGGCGGGATCGAATGGGAGAGGGCAAAGCAATGATCGCACATAAGCGAGGCGCTGAATGACGCGGCGCGTGGGGATTTATCCCGGCACATTCGATCCCATCACGCTGGGCCACGCGGATATCATCCGCCGCGGTTCGAAGCTGGTGGATTGGCTCATCATCGGGGTCACCACGAACCCTTCCAAGAGCCCGATGTTCTCAACCGAAGAGCGCTTTGCCATGGTAGAGCGCGAAGTTGAGAACCTTGGCCTTGGCAATGTCGAGGTGGTCGGGTTTAACGCGCTGCTGGTCAAATTCGCACAAAAGCAGGGCGCATCCGTGATCATCCGCGGCCTGCGCGCCGTCGCCGATTTTGAGTATGAATACCAAATGGCGGGGATGAACCAGCAGCTTGACGACGACGTCGAGACTGTCTTCCTCATGGCGGACGTCGGCTTGCAGCCGATTGCTTCCAAGCTGGTCAAGGAAATCGCGCTGTATGGCGGGGATATCTCGAAATTCGTAAGCGAGCCGGTGCAGCATGATGTGCTGGATCGGGTCCAGGTGCTCGGCAAGCGCGGCGACTATTGATGGAGAGCAAGCGGCGCTGCCCTGCGGATAGGGCGCGATCATTCATTGAAGTGTCAGACGCGCAGCGCTAGAGGCAGCGACCTAAAGCTTGGACATGATGAAGACCTTAGCGATGATCAATTTTCTTAAGTGCGCGCTTGCCGCTGCGCTTCTCTCTGCCTTTCCTGCAAGCGCGATTGCGCAAGATACCGATGCAGAAGAGGACGATACGCCGCGCACGCCGCGCTTGTTTGACCCGATCAATTATGACCCGGGCGCTGATCCTGAAAACATCTGGGTGCTCGATCTCTCCAACGGGGAGCGGATCAAGATCCGCCTGATGGAGCAATGGGCGCCCACCCATGTCGAACGGGTCAAAGAGCTCACCCGGCGCGGGTTTTACGACGGGATCATCTTTCACCGCGTGATTGAAGGGTTCATGGCGCAAGGCGGCGATCCGACGGGCACAGGGCAGGGCGGATCAGAGCTCCCCGATCTCGAAGCCGAGTTTAATCCGATGCCGCATGTGCGTGGCACGGTCTCGATGGCCCGCGCGGCAGAGGAAAACAGCGCCAACAGTCAGTTTTTCATCGTCTTTTATCCGCGTTTCAGCCTTGATAAGCGCTACACGAACTTTGGCCGCGTGATCGAGAATATGGCCGGTGCTGACACGATCAATCGTGGAGAGCCGCCCGCACAGCCGACGCGCATTCTGCAAGCCTCGCTCGCCAGCGATAACAAGCCGCGCCCTGAAGTCGGCGGCCCGCAGATCGAAAGCGAGATCACGGCAGACTTGCTGAGTGCGCCGCTCGAAACCCAGTAATCCGTCGATGTCAGCGCCTCCATGCGCGTAGACCTGTTCGATTTTGAGCTCCCGCAAGAGCGGATCGCGCTGCGCCCGGTGCGCCCGCGCGATGCGGCGCGCATGCTGGTGGTGCGTGGGGACGAGGCGCCGTTTGAAGACCGCGGGGTGCGCGATTTGCCCGCGCTTTTGGCGTCCGGCGATGTCCTCGTGTTCAACGACACGCGCGTCATTCCAGCACAGCTTGAGGGGCGGCGTGTTGGCGGGGAGGCGAAGATCGGCGCGACCTTGCACAAACGCCTGAATCTGAGGCGCTGGCAGGCCTTCATTCGCAACGCAAAGAAGGTGAAAACGGGCGATCAACTCGTCTTTGGCGGCGCGGTCACCGCGATTGCCGAAACGCGCAGCGATGATGGCTCGATCACGCTTGCCTTCGAAGGTGAGGAGCCGGTTGAAGTGCTGCTCGAGCGCGCGGGCCGGATGCCGCTTCCGCCTTATATCGCCAGCAAACGCGGCGTTGATGAAGCGGACCGCGAGGATTATCAGACAATGTTCGCCCGCGAGGATGGTGCGGTCGCTGCGCCAACCGCTTCGCTGCATTTCACGCAGAGGCTGGTGGATGCGATTGATGCAGCTGGGATCGGTAGAGAAACGCTGACGCTGCACGTGGGAGCGGGCACTTTCCTGCCTGTCAAAGCCGAGGATACCGATGACCATGCGATGCACGCCGAGTTTGGCCGTATCAGCGCCGCGACAGCCGAGCGCCTGAACCAGGCCCGCGCTGATGGTGGGCGCATCATCGCTGTGGGCACCACGTCGCTGCGGCTCCTCGAGAGCGCTGCGCGCGAGGATGGCACTATCAAAGCTTTCGCCGGCGACACCGATATCTTCATCACGCCGGGCTATCGCTTCAAAGGTGTCGATGGGCTGATGACCAATTTCCACTTGCCCAAATCGACGCTGATGATGCTGGTGAGCGCCTTGATGGGGCGCGAGAGGATGATCGCTGCCTATGCGTATGCCATCGCGCAACATTATCGCTTCTACTCTTACGGCGATTCAAGTCTCTTGCTCGTCCACTAAGCCTTCGCAGCCCTAAGGCTTGCATTCGCTGCGGGCCGTGCCACATGCACGCAGGTGACTGAACCGATCCTCTCCATTCGCGGCCTTACAAAGGTCTATTCCGGCGGCACCAAGGCGCTCGACGGGGTCGATCTCGACATCCGCAAGGGTGAAATCTTCGCGCTGCTTGGCCCCAATGGTGCAGGCAAGACGACGCTGATTGGCGCAGTGTGCGGCCTCGTTCGCCCGACCAGTGGGACCATGACTGCCTTTGGCCATGATCTTTCCAATGATTGGCGCGCAGCGCGGGCGCGCATTGGCCTTGTCCCCCAGGAAATGGCGACCGACATGTTTGAGACCGTGTGGCGCTCGGTCTCCTATTCGCGCGGGTTGTTTGGCCACCCTTCGGACAAGGCCCGGATCGAGGAAGTCCTGCGTTCACTCAGCCTGTGGGAGAAAAAGGACAGCCAGATCCGGGAGCTTTCAGGCGGCATGAAACGCCGCGTGTTGATAGCTAAGGCGCTCGCACATGAACCGGAATTGCTGTTCCTCGATGAGCCCACCGCAGGCGTCGATGTCGAACTGCGCAAGGGCATGTGGGAGCAAATCGCTGCGCTGCGCGAACGGGGCACGACGATCATCTTAACGACCCACTATATCGAAGAGGCTGAGCTGATGGCGGACCGCGTCGGCGTTATCAGCAAGGGGCAAATCCTGATGGTCGAAGACAAGACGGTCCTGATGGAGCGCCTCGGCACCACCGAAGCCATTATCAAGCTCGCTCAGCCGCTGACCGAGCTTCCGGAGGCGATTGCATCCTTCCCGGTGGAGCTGCACGATCAAGGGAGCGAGCTGTTGTATCGTGGTGGCGGCGAAAATGGGGGCCGCGCCACAGTTGCCGAGCTCACCAAGGCGCTGATTCACGCGGGCGTTGATTTCACAGGTATCGACATCCACGACAGCTCGCTGGAAGATATCTTCGTTGATCTCGTTGCAGCCAGCAAATCGGTGGGAGAGCCCGCATGAGTATCAGCGCGATCGGAGCCTGGGCCATCTATAAGCGTGAGCTGATGCGCGCGTTTCGCACCGCGTTTCAATCGATCCTCGCACCGGTTTTGACAACATCGCTCTATTTCATCGTTTTCGGCAGCGCGATTGGCAGCCGCATGGAGCCGATTGGCGGAATCGAATACGCCGCTTTCATCATACCAGGTCTGTTGATGCTGACATTGCTCGGCGAGACGACCTCCAATTCAAGCTTTGGCATTTATATGCCACGCTTTACGGGGACGATTTATGAGCTGCTCTCCGCGCCTGTCGGGGTGGCGGAGACGCTGATCGGCTTTGTTGGCGCAGCGGCGACCAAGAGCCTCATTCTGGCGGCGATCATCCTGGGTACAGCGACGCTTTTTGTCGATTATCAGATCAAGTATCCGCTGCTTGCTCTGGGCTACATCGTGCTGGTCGCCGCGAGCTTTTCGCTGTTCGGATTTATTCTCGGCATTTGGGCGGACAGCTTTGAAAAGCTTGGAATTATCCCGGTGCTGATCCTCACCCCGCTAACATTCCTTGGGGGCACGTTCTATTCGCTCGATATGCTGCCGGCTCCATGGAACACGATTGCGCTGCTTAATCCGATTGCTTTCCTCGTGAGCGGCCTGCGGTGGACTTTCTATGGCACGTCTGATGTCTCGATCGCGGTGTCGCTGGGCCTCACGCTCGGCTTTCTGGCGGTGTGCGTGGCCGTGATCGCGATGATCTTCAAGACCGGTTGGCGCCTGAGGGAGTAAACAGGCGCGTGCAATCTTACCCGGAGGATGATCAAGGCCCGCGTGAGCGGTTTGCCTTTTCGCTGGAGGCGAGCGATGGCCGGGCGCGGACCGGGCGGATCACCATGCTGCGCGGCGATATCCGCACACCCGCTTTCATGCCGGTCGGCACAGCGGCAACGGTCAAGGCGATGCGGCCTGAAGAGGTGCGCGCGCTGGGCGCTGATATCATTCTTGGCAACACCTACCATCTGATGCTGCGACCGGGGGCTGAACGCATGGCGCGGCTCGGCGGACTGCATCAGTTTATGCGCTGGGAGCGTCCGATCCTGACCGATAGCGGTGGCTATCAGGTGATGAGCCTCTCTGAACTTCGCAAGCTTACCGAAGGGGGCGTCGAATTTCGCAGCCATCTCGATGGCTCGAAACACATGCTGACGCCTGAGCGATCGATGGAGATCCAGCGGCTGCTTGGCTCAGACATTGTGATGGCGTTTGACGAGTGCCCCCGCGCTGATCGCCCGCGCGATGAGATCGCCGCTTCGATGGAGCTTTCAATGCGCTGGGCCAAGCGCAGCCGCGATGGGTTTGATTTAGGTGATGAGCATGCGAGCCGAGCGGCGCTGTTCGGCATCCAGCAGGGCGCTTTGGAAAGAGACCTGCGCCAGATCAGCGCGGAAAGGCTCATCGAGATCGGCTTCGATGGCTATGCGGTCGGAGGCCTTGCCGTGGGCGAGGGGCAGGAGGCGATGTTTGGCGTGCTCGATTATGCGCCCGAGCAATTGCCCGCCGATCGCCCGCGCTATCTCATGGGGGTTGGCAAGCCCGATGATCTGGTCGGCGCGGTTGAGCGCGGGATCGATATGTTCGACTGCGTTTTGCCGACGCGCTCCGGGCGCAATGGGCAGGCCTTCACCTGGCATGGGCCGATTAACCTGCGCAACGCGAAGTTCGCCGAGGATCAAGAGCCGATCGACCCCGCTTCGAATTGCACCGCCTCGCGCGATTATTCCAAAGCCTATCTCCACCACCTGATCAAATCAGGCGAGATCCTTGGCGCGATGCTGGTAACGCAGCACAATCTCGCCTTTTACCAGACCTTGATGCAAGCGATGCGCGATGCCATTGCGGGCCAGCGCTTTACAGCCTTTGCCGCCGATTTCCGGCGCAACTATCTTGGAAGTTGTGATTGATGCCCAAACAGCCTGACGCTTGCGAGACCATGATTGATGTGCGCGAGGGCGTCGATGCAACCGATCGCGAACTGGTCGCGCTGCTTGATCGTCGTTTCGGCTATATGCGCGCCGCTGCCCGTATCAAACCCACGCGGGAGGCGGTGCGCGATGAAGAGCGCAAGACCTATGTGATTGACCAAGCGATCAAGGATGCCGAGACGCGTGGAATTCCATCGGAGGTGATCGCGGACATCTGGGAGCGGCTTGTCGAAGGCTCGATCGCTTACGAGTTCGATGTCTGGGACAAAACGCGCGGCTAAAAACCTTTATAAGCGAGGAAAGCGTTAAGATGGTTTTCCTTCGCCGCTTTGGCCGGTTTTATCGATCCTGCGAATTTCGCGATACGTGCGGCCCACTTAGGCAGGTTTTTCTCCGCTCCACCAAGCCGGACAGGGGATAGTGTGGCCACACGGACCCGTTCTATCCCGCAAAATCCAAGCACCTGTTTGCGCCATCGAACCACCAAAGCGTTGTTGTAAAACCATTTCAGATACCAAGCCGGAGTGTCCATTGTAATGATGACATCCGCCGTCCGTCCGGCGAGCAATTTGTCCCACCATGCATCATCGTTATGCTGGCGAAACGCAAAATGGGGCAGCAAAATTCTCTCGAGCGTGTCTTTGACCAAGGCCGGTTCGCTTCCCCACCACATCGGAAAAACGATGACGAGATGATCGCAGGCGTCCAGCGCTCTGGCGAGTGCGGCAAGATCGGGTTCCCATGGCTTTGCCGTGGCGTAAGCCGTCATGGTGAGCGGTTCATAGGCTAAATCGCGCAGCGCCACGCGGGTCGACTGCGCATTAGCAGGGAGCGCGGCTTCGTAGAGATCAGTCAGATGTGAGGTGAGATGTCCGCTTCCTGGATGACCATCGATCAGCAGCACGTTCATCGTTTGCCTCCGAATCCTCTAGAGAGCCAGAATGCCGACAACACGACTAAAAGAAAAGGGCGGCCCAATCGGACCGCCCCAATTCCTGTCTCTTGGCTGAACCCTATGGGTTAGCGCGAATAGAACTCGACAACGAGGTTGGGTTCCATCGTGACCGGGTAGGGCACTTCGTCAAGCTTGGGCACGCGGGTGAAGGCGACCTTGTCGTTGCCTTCAGGCACCACATAGTCGGGGATTTCACGCTCCGGCAGGCTCTGCGCTTCGATCACGAGTGCCATTTCCTTGGCTTTTGAGCCCAGGCTGATGACATCGCCCAGATCAATCCGGCGGCTCGGAATGTTGCACTTCACGCCGTTCACATAGATGTGGCCGTGGTTGACGATCTGGCGCGCGGCAAAGATCGTGGGTGCGAATTTGGCGCGGTAGACGATCATGTCCAAGCGGCGCTCAAGCAGGCCGATGAGGTTCTGACCCGTATCACCCTTCATGCGGGTGGCGTCTTTGTAGGTCGAGCGGAACTGCTTCTCGGTCACATCGCCATAATAGCCCTTGAGCTTCTGCTTGGCGCGCAGCTGCAGACCGAAGTCGCTCATCTTGCTCTTGCGGCGCTGACCATGTTGGCCCGGGCCATAGGAGCGCTTGTTAACCGGAGAATTCGGACGACCCCAGATATTCTCACCCATCCGGCGGTCGAGTTTGTACTTGGCGCTCTTGCGCTTTGACATAGTTCTTATCCTTCAAAATTGCTGGCCTACCCCTTTGGCAGGCATCAAACCCGGCCACGCACCGTCTAACCTGTTGCCAGACGCGGCTGCCGCTTCACCGGGATGCGGAGCCAAATTGCGAAGGAGCGCAATTAGCAGGGCGCGCGCGGAAATCAACACAAAACTGTAACAGATCAGGCGCCCGTGTCTGAGGGATCGCGGTCTGGTCGCTCAAGCGAGGAAAGGATCCCGCGCAGCGTGCGCACTTCGAGATGGTTCCAGCCTGGCTTGGTCAGCATGCTACGCAACGTGCGCCGGGTGGCATCCGCGCGCGAGGGAGGGAGGAAATAGCCTTTAGGCTCCAGCATCCGCTCAAAATGCGCGATGAGCCCGTCGAGCTCGTCTTGCGGGGCTGGAGGGAGCGCTTCGTCTTCAGCGGTGGGCTGCACCAGATCGCTCGCGCCTTCAGCGTGCTCGCGCCCGATCCGTGACCATTCATAGGCGACGAGGATCACCGCTTGCGCCAGATTGAGCGAGCCAAACTCTGGATTGATCGGGACGGTGAGAATGTGGCGCGCGAGGGCCACATCTTCTGTCTCAAGCCCTGAGCGCTCCGGGCCAAACAGGATGGCGTGGCGCCCCGGCTCAGCATGGATCAGGCGCGCTGCCCCATCCGCGCCGACCACCGGCTTGGTCACTCCGCGCTTGCGCACCGTGGTTGCATAAACATGCGCGCAATCCGCCACCGCCTGCACCGTGCTCTCAAAAACTTGCGCTTGATCAAGAACGATGTCCGCACCTGCCGCCGCTGGGCCTGCGGAGGGGTTGGGCCAGCCATCGCGCGGGGCGACAAGCCGCATTTCGGTGAGGCCAAAATTGAGCATAGCGCGCGCGGCCTTGCCGATGTTCTCGCCCAATTGCGGACGCACAAGCACGATGACAGGCTTGCTCATCGCGGGTCTAGTCCTTCGCCGCATCAGCGACGGTGCTGGCAAACTCTTCAAAATCGCGCGCTTCGGAAAAATCGCGGTAGACACTGGCGAATCGGATATAGGCCACGCTGTCGATC
>JBCBOW010000027.1:0-10189 GCA_039821045.1 Pseudomonadota bacterium | reverse complement strand
CCTCACCCGCGCAAGCGGAGATGAGGCCCAGGGCGCTGAGCGCGCAAAGAGCAGGCGCCAGGCGACGCAGGAGGGGGCGAGAAGAGCTGGTTTTGGTCATGAATATGAGTCCCGTTCTTATTTGCGAATGCGTTGCATTAGAAACTTGCAAAAGGCAAGCCCTTAAGCGCCAGCGCCGCTTTCAGCCCCCAAGTCAGTGCCCAAGTCAGCCTTCTGCCCATCGCTCGCGCGGACAAAGGTGCGCAGGCTCCCCTCGTCCGGGATCAGGCGATAGCGCTGGCCTTGCGTGATGGCCTCAGCCGCTTCCTGGCCAAGCTCAGCGGTGAGCTCTATCCCTGTATGGTGGCGCAGCAGTACGCGCACTGTATCGCCCAGGGGATGCAAGTCTTGCGCGGTCAAACCATCGCGATCAGGCTCCAGCCGCAGCCGCCGCGCTTCCACCAGCAGGTCGACCTCAGCGCCTTCTTCAGCCATCGGGCCAGACGCCATGCTCGCCAGCCAAAAGCCAAACGCGGTCTCAAACGCGCCCGCCTTTACCCGCGCTTCGACAATCTGCGCCCCGTTGAAGATCGCGCCCACCGAAGGCGCCGCTGGCTCATGATAAAGCTGCGCGGGCGTGCCAAACTGCACAATGCGCCCGGCTTCCATCACAGCGATGCGATCCGCGATATCTAGCGCTTCATCGGGATCGTGAGTGACGAGCAATGTCGTCGTCCCGCGCTCGCGCAGCAGCATGCGGCAATCGCGGCGCAAGCGGCGACGCAGCACGATATCAACGCTCGCAAACGGTTCGTCCATCAACAGCACATCGGGCTCCGGCGCCATGGCCCGCGCGAGCGCAGCGCGCTGTTGCTGCCCGCCTGAAAGCTCATGCGGATAACGCTGGCCCAGCCCGCTTAGCCCGACACGCGCCAGCCAGCGTTCGATAATCGCCGGATCGCGCCCCTCAGGGCCAAGCCCAAAGCCGATGTTCTTTGCAATGGTCATGTGCGGGAAGAGCGCGCCATCCTGAAAGACGAGCCCCACGGGCCGCGCTTCGGGCGGCGGCGAGCGCGCAGGTTCAGCCAGCGTCTCGCCGCCCAGCGCAATCGCGCCTTCCTGCACATCAAGCAGCCCGGCTGCCAAGTTAAGCAAGGTTGACTTGCCGCAGCCCGACGCGCCAAGCAGACAGGTGATCTCGCCTGCGGGCGCAATGAAACTCACATCGTGAAGCGCGCGCACGTCACCATAAGCATGGGCAATATGTCGGAATTCGAGGCTCAAACTGGATCAGGTTCCGATGGATGAAGGGCGCAGCGCTGCCCCGCGCATACAGGTGAGCGAGCGCCTTAGGCAATTTGTGCCCTTTGCTTCAAGCGCTGCGGCGATGGGCAAGGGTGCGCGGCCATCGGGATGGACCCTCGCCGCTTACACTCTGGCTGCGCTTGCGGCGGTCCCGCTCATCGCTGTCGCTCTGGCCGCGCCGCTCGGCGGGCTCAGCGCGCTGGGCACGCTTTCGGAAACGGTGCTTGGGCGATATGTCTGGAACACCGCGCTCCTCATGCTGCTGACGGGCGCGCTCGCCGGCGTGATCGGCACGGGCTGCGCCTGGGCGGTGAGCGCGTGCGAGTTTCCGGGGCGGCGCGTCTTGGCCTGGGCGCTGGTGCTGCCGATCGCGGTTCCCTCTTACATCGCCGCTTACGTCTATGCGGACTTGCTCGATTATGCGGGCCCGGTCCAATCCACCTTGCGCAGACTTACAGGCTGGGGCGCAGACGATTATGCCTTCCCCGCGGTCCGATCGCTGCCCGGCGCCGCCTTTGTGCTCGCTCTCGTGCTTTATCCTTACGTCTATCTCCTCGCGCGCGCCGCTTTCACCAATCAGAGCCCGAGCCAGTTTCGCGCCGCACGCAGCCTCGGCGCGACGCCCGCTCGCGCCTTCTGGAGCGTTGCCTTGCCCGCCGCGCGCCCGGCGATTGCGGGAGGCTTGGCGCTGGTTCTGATGGAGGTGCTCGCGGACTTTGGCGTCGCTGAGTATTTCGCCATCCCGACCTTCAGCACCGGTATTTTCCGCAGTTGGCTCGCGCAAGGGGACCGCGATGCGGCAATGGGGCTTGCAGGCGTAATGCTGGTGTTCGTGATCGCGCTGGTGGCGCTCGAAGGGGTGACGAGGCGCGGGCGCAGCACGGCGAGCGATGGACTGGCGGCGGGCAAACCGCGCGCCGCGCTCGTTGCGCTCAGCCCGCTTGGCAAAGCGCTCGCCTTCATCGCCTGCGCGCTGCCGATTGCGCTCGGCTTTCTCCTACCCGCGCTGCATCTCGCCATGCTCGCAAGCGAGGACGCCGCGATCGCGGCCAGCGGATCGCTGTGGACCTATGGCCGCGCGAGCCTCTTTCTCGGCGTTGCGACCGCGCTCGTGTGTTGCCTCGCTGCGGTCACGCTGGTGTTTGCCAAAACGCGCGCGTCCGGACCGGTTTTGAGCGGCGTGACTAGGATTGCGACCTTGGGCTACGCCTTGCCCGGAGCACTCCTGGCGGTAGGGCTGCTCGCTCCGCTTGGCGCGCTCGATCAAAGCCTGACGCGGGCCGCACGCGATATGTCGAGCTATTCGGGCGGGCTTATCCTGACCGGCACCAGCCTCATCCTGATCTACGCGTTGTCCGTGCGCTTTCTCACCGTTGCCTACAATTCAGTGGAGAGCGGCATGGCGCGCATCCCGCCGAGCCTTGATGCCGCCGCGCGATCGCTGGGCGCAGGGCCATGGCGGGTGCTGACGCAGATTTACACGCCGCTGCTGCGCCCCAGCCTGCTGGCCGCGCTTGCGCTGGTGGCGATTGATACATTGCGCGAGCTGCCTGCAACGCTGATCCTGCGCCCGTTCAACCTCGAGACGCTGGCAACGCGCACCTATCGCCTGGCGAGCGATGAACGGCTGGTTGAAGCCTCGATCCCCGCGCTGATCCTGCTCGCGGTGGGATTGATCCCGGTGATGCTCTTGACGCGCACGCGATCTGGCCCATCGCCGAGCTGACGCGCGGCGCGTGTCAAGCGCAATCTGTCCAGCCTAACTGTCACTAATGCTTGTCCAAACCCGCCGATGCGTCCAAAAGGCTCGGCGCTATGGCACGCTTCCCGTTCTCCGCTATCGTTGGGCAAGACGAGATGAAACAGGCGCTGTTAATCGCTGCGGTGGACCCGGCGATTGGCGGCGTGATGGTGTTTGGCGATCGCGGCACGGGCAAGTCGACCGCGGCGCGCGCGCTCGCCCGGCTGCTGCCACCGATCACTGCGATTGAAAACTGCGCCTATGGCTGTTCGAAAGAGGACAAGGCGCGCTATCCTGATGTATGCGGCACCGGCCCTTTAAGAAAGCGCCCTGTGCCCTTCGTCGATATGCCGCTGGGCGCAACCGAAGATCGCGTTATCGGCAGCCTGGACCTGGAGCGCGCGCTCAGGAGCGGCGAAAAAGCGTTCGAGCCCGGCCTGCTGGCAAAGGCGCATCGCGGCTTTCTCTACATTGATGAGATCAACTTGCTCGAAGACCATTTGGTTGATCTGCTGCTGGATGTGGCGGCCTCAGGCGAAAACGTGGTCGAGCGCGAAGGGCTTTCGGTGCGGCATCCGGCGCGCTTTGTCCTGATCGGATCGGGCAACCCCGAAGAAGGCGAACTGCGCCCGCAATTGCTCGATCGCTTTGGGCTCTCGGTCGAAGTGAAAACGCCGAGCGAGATTGAAACCCGCGTCGAGATCATGCGGCTTGTCGCTGAGCAGGAGCGCGACCCGGAAGCCTTCGCTGCGAAATGGGCCGAGGAAGACGAGGCGATCCTCAAACAGGTCGCGCGCGGCAAAGCGAAGCTCGAAAAGCTCACCCCGCCCGATGAGCTTTTGCTCGATGCCGCGCATCTGTGTCTCGCGGTGGGCGCTGATGGGCTGCGCGGGGAGCTGACCTTGATGCGGGCCGCGCGGGCGCTGGCGGCGCTCAAAGGTGCGCGTTCGGTCAAACGCGAGCATCTCATCGAGGTTGCTCCGTCTGCGCTCAGGCACCGGTTGCGGCGCGATGTGCTCGATGAGACCGGCTCCACCATCCGCATCACCCGCGCGATTGAAGAGCTGTTTGGATGAGCACCGGCGCCCCTTCCGATGGCGCGTCAGACCCTCTTGAAAGTGCTGTTCTGGCCGCTCGCCTGTTTCTGACCGACCCGCAGCGCTTTGGCGGGATGGTGCTGCGCGGCGCCTCGCCCGCGCGTGACGCCATGGTGGCACGCTTGAGCGAGGCCATGACGTCACGCTCGCTGACTGTGCGTCGACTTCCCGGACATATTGATGATGATCGCCTGCTTGGTGGGACCGATATCGCCGCGAGCCTTGCAGCCGGCCGCGCTGTGACAGCCCGCGGCCTCCTGGCTGAAAGCGCGGGCGGCGCTTTGATCGTGCCGATGGCCGAGCGGATGGAAGCGAGCATCGCCGGGCGGCTCGCACAGGCGTTGGACGCAAGCGGCGAAGGCGAGGATGCGGCGCCAGCGCTAATCTTGCTTGACGATGGGCGCGAGGCGGACGAAGCGCCGCCTGCAAGCCTGATCGAGCGCTGCGCGTTCGAGTGCGATCTCGGGCCATCGCGCGCGGCGCAGTGCCCCGGTTTGGCGTCCGAAAGCCCCCATTCCTCCTCCGCTGAGATGACGGATGACCAACGCCAGGCGCTCGCGGCAACGGCCGCGGCTCTTGGTATTTATTCCGCGCGCCCGCTGCTCTTTGCCCAACGCGCAGCTTGCGCGCATGCAGCTTTATCGGGGCGTGATGCGGTGCAAGCGGACGATCTCGCCGCAGCGGTCAATCTCGTGCTCGCCCCGCGCGCGGTGCAATTGCCGCCCGCGCCCGAAGAGCCTGAACCAGACGCCCCACCCGAGCCCCCTCCTGAGCCCCCTCCTCCTGGCGATCCGAGCGACCAGCCGGAAAATGAGCGCGACCAGACGCAGCCCGATCAACCCCTCGAAGACATGCTGGTGGAAGCCGCCGCCGCTGCCATCCCGCCGGACCTTTTAGCAGACCTCGCCGCCGGGAAAGCGCCGCGCCGTGCGAGCGGAGGAGGCACGGGCAAGCGCCGCAAATCGGGCCTTCGCGGAAAGCCCCTGGGCGCGCGCCCGGGCATGCCGCGTGGTGGCGCGCGCCTCGCGCTAATCGACACTTTGCGAGCAGCGGTGCCGTGGCAAGAGGCGCGGCGGCGCGAAACGCTGGTCGCGGATGATGCACCGATCCTCATGCGCAAAGACGATCTGCGCGTGCGCCGCTTTGAAGACAAGGCTGCGCGGGTCACCATCTTTGCGCTCGATGCCTCGGGCTCAGCGGCCGCAGCGCGGCTGGCGGAGGCGAAGGGCGCAGTCGAGCTGATGCTGGCGCAGGCCTATGTCACCCGCAGCGAGGTTGCCGTGATCGCCTTTCGCGCGGAGAGCGCCGAATTGCTGCTGCCCCCCACCCGCTCGCTCACCAGAGCGCGGCGCGCGCTGTCAGAGCTTCCGGGCGGCGGCGGCACCCCGCTCGCCATGGGATTGAACGCCGCGCGCGAATGCGCGGAGATGGTGATGAAACGCGGGCGCTCGCCCAGCCTGATCGTGCTGACCGACGGACGCGCCAATATCGATGCAGACGGCCAGCCGGGGCGCAAACAAGCGGGCGAAGACGCCGAGGCCGCCGCCAAGGCCATCGCGCGCGAGGGGATCGACGCGCTGGTGATCGACATTTCCGCGCGCGCCGGGCCCGAGGGCGCAACGCTCGCGCAAAACATGCACGCCCGCTTCCTGGCGTTGCCGCGCGCCGATGCCAAGACGCTTCACACAGCGATCAGCGCCGCTCAATCGCCCGCCACATCGCCAGCCAGGGGCCAAGCCGCATGAGCCGCCCGCTTGATTGGAACCGGGAGGGTCTCATCTGGCCCCACCGCGAGGCGAGCCTATTTATCCAGCAATCGGGCCTTACCTGGCATGTGCAGCGCATGGGAAGGGGCTCGGGCAAGCCGCAGCTCGCCTTGCTCCACGGGACAGGCGCTTCGGTGCATTCCTGGCGCGGGCTGATGCCAATGCTGGCGCGCGACTTTGATGTGTTCGCGATGGACCTGCCGCGCCATGGCTTTTCTCAAGGGCACCCGCCTGAAGACATGTCGCTGCCGCGCATGGCGGCGAGCGTCGCGCGGCTCTTGCGCGCGCAGGAGATCGATCCGGTCGCTCTGATCGGCCATTCAGCAGGCGCTGCACTCGCGCTGCAATTGACGCTCGATCATGGCTATGATCGGCCCGTGATCGGGCTGAACTCCGCGCTGCGCCCGTTTCCGGGGCCAGCGTCGCAAATCTTTCCTGCGGTCGCCAAGCTGCTGTTCGTCAATCCCTTCGTGCCGCGCGTCTTCTCCCGCGTTGCGACCTTTGGCGGCGAAGCGGAGCGGTTTCTCTATCGCTCAACGCATTCCAAAATCGATGCCAAGGGCCTCGCCTGTTACGAAGCTCTGCTCAAAAACCCGCGGCACACCAAGGGCGCGCTGGCGATGATGGCGAACTGGGATTTGCCAACTCTGCGCACGCGGATGGGCTCGATCCAAAACCCCGTCCTGCTCGTCCATTCGCGCGAGGATGCCGCCATCCCGCTTGATTGGGCGCGCGAGGTTTCCGGCTGGATACCGGGATGCCGCCTTGAAGTGCTGGAGCGGCTCGGCCATCTGGCGCATGAGGAAGCGCCCGAGCGCATGCTCCCCCTCATCGTCGACTTTCTTGATCATCATGCTAATTTACGCAGCGATGAGCAAAGGAGCGCGTGAGAGGTCATGAACAATTTCGGATGGATCGAGCTTGTCTTTTTCTACGGCGTCGCGCTGGCCTTTATCGCCTGGCAATACATCTCGGTCAGCCGCACGCTCGAGAAAACCCGCGCAGAACGGCTCGCGCGCGAGGCCGAAGAGGCTAAGCAAAAGCAAGAGAACGCGCCCGCAGAGTGAGGCGAGTGTGAGGTTTTGGTGCAGGGGAAGCATTCGCGGGTGGCTTTCGACCCATTTGCAAAAATGTTCAGCCCCTAACAAATAAATCGAAATGAGATACAGGCCAAACCTGTCCTTGTATTGTTCTACTACGCAAATACTTGAGGGGAGTTTTTTCAAACTCTTGCTTGATCGCATGTGGTCAGTGCTTCGCGATGGTGTTCGGATTTGGGCATTGGCGCCCCTTATTCCCGCTTTGATCCTTCTTCCCGAATTCGCCCAACATGTGGTCGAGATACAAATCGGGATGTTCGAAAGCCGCGAGCTTGGGCGCGCTTTGTCAGATGACCCAATGCGGTGGGCATTTGGCTACATCAAGATCGCCGGGCTGCTCCTCTCGATCCTTGCCACCATTCGCTTTTGGGGTGCAATACGACATGGCAAACAATGGTGGGACTTAGGCTCTGTCGCTTGGACAAATGTGCTTACAGCGATCGTCTTGACGGCGCTGACCGCTGTGCCTGGCACTTTGCTTGAAGGCACGATCGGCGAGGAGAAAGCTGGGTGGATTGACACCGCGATAGCGCTCGCAACCCTTCCTTTGATTGTGCTCCTTGTTTGCGGAATCTCCGGGGACCGTGACACCAGTTTGCAAAGCGCGTTCCGTCATGATTGGTTTGCTGCGATCCGCGTGCTTGTTTTTGCTGCGATGGTCTGGGTGCCGCTGCAATACTTGCATGGGAAAAATCATGATTGGGCTTTCGGCGCGCCGGACGGTCTTGTTTGGTTTCTCATGATTTTTGACAGTGTTGTTGTGGGATTGCTCGCAACGCTCGCGGGGGCCGCAATTCATCACGGTTCCCTACCGTTGCGGGAGAAATTAACATTCTCAAAAGAGGCGTCGCCGACGGCAGCTTAAGTGGAAACTTGGCCAGAACCAGACCAATCGTTCGCAACCCAGTTTAGCCAATCGCACTCCCGCCCCCATTGCGGACATCTGATCCAGGGTGAGCTTGGTAGCTATTCGCAAAGGTCGAGGTGATTTTCCCGCCATAGCTTTTGATCTTAACATATGGGCAGGAAGGAAAGGCTCGAGAATCAGGCTTGGGCACAGGGGTGTGATGCATGCCTTGTGCGACATCGCGGTTTACACCAACCATATCAATCTGGGCTTCAACCAGGGCACTGAGCTGCGCGATCCCACCGGATTGCTGAAGGGAACAGGAGCCAAGATCAGGCATGTCCCGATCACCGCCGCCGCCGAATTGCAGAACCCTGCATTGGTGGCGCTTGTATCTGAAGCCGTCGAGCATGCCCTGGTGGAGACAGGAGGATCTCCCCTAAAGGTGCGCCGCCTTGTCTCAAAGATCAGCTGATTTGCGCGGTTTGTCGTCAGAGAAAGAGGATAGCGCAATGGCTGCTCGCAGCCCAGTTTCAGACATTCACCAGCCCGCCAATTCTCTCTACAGCATGCCTTTGTCCGCCTAACCCCGCGCCCGAGGCATCCGGTACGGCAGCATGAACTGCACGATCGGCGAGGCAAAGCGACGCATGTCGAGGCTCTCCTGCACCGCGACGACCTCTTCTCCGTAGAGCTTTGAGGCAAGTTCGGAGCGCGCGTAGAACGGCGTGTCTTCCCAGGTGCGGCGGACCTTCGCGACCCCGATTTCGGAGCGGGTGCTGCGCGCGATTTGCCATGAGCTTCGCGGCAGCGGCGCAGTAGCGGGCAGCTCGACTTCATCGGGAATGCCATCGGCGCCGAAGCGGATCGCGCTGGCAAACAGCGAGCCATCGCCGCGCTCGCCTTCATAGCAGACCACCGCGCCCTGCTTCATATGCGCCCGCGACCAGTGCCAGACGCGAAAGCCCTTCTCGAGCGGCTCTGAGCCGCGGTTGTGATCAAAATAGCCCTGCCCGGCCCAGCTGAGCCCCGGCTCCTGCATGGTGACTTCAATGCGCGCGCGCGGCGCCATACAGTGCCAGATGTGGTTTTCCGCCGGATCCAGCGCAAAGCTGGTGGGGTTAAGCGCCTCAGGGATCACGCGGACCTTCCCGCGCACCGGACGGCGGATCGGATTGAACAGGCGCGTATCGCGCTCTTCAATGGTGATCTCCAGCGCGTTGCCATCCCAGCGCACATCGCTCGGGCCGATCGAGAGCTCGCTTGAGGTCCGATCCAGCGCGCCGCGCGGCCGCTCTGTCATCACCCAGCGGCGCTTTGGGCCATAGAGCGCTATATTGAGGCAAGTGTGGTCCAGCGGATCACCGCGCCCGGAGCGCTTGTAATAGGGCGAGAAAACGCTGCCCAGAAAGGCGATAATCGTCAGGCCGTGCTGCCCGTCTTCGCTGATGGCGTCGATGTACCACCAGGAATAGCCCCCCGCGGGGATGTGCGTATCGAAGCGAGGTCCGCGCGAACCACCTTCGCCGCGAGCAGCCCGGATAAGGCGGCCATGGGGACGCCGGCTGCCGGGTGTGTCGCCCCGCCAGCGCAATACAGGCCCTTGATCCGGGTGCGCGGGCCCTGCCGTTGAAAGGAGGCCGCCCAGCCGTGCGACGCTCTGCCATAAAGGGCGCCGCCGGTCGCCGGGAAGAGCCTCTCCCAATCGCTGGGCGTCATGAGGCGGCGCGGCGCGCCCTCCTCCAAGCTCAGTCCGCACCGCGCGAGTGTGCTCGTCATGGCGTTGGTGCATTGGTCGATCTCCTGCTGCGTATGCGTATGGGTGTCGCCGTTGGAAGGCGCATTGACGATGATCTGAAGTCGTTCTCGGCCCGCGCGCGCAGGCACGTGCTCATCGCTGGCTGGCCGATCCTGCGCGCAGACATAAACAGTCGGCTCGCTCGGGGCATTGCCGCGCATGATCTCGCGAAATTCGCGGGCGTAATCGCGGCTGAAAAAGACGTTATGATGCGTCAGGTCAAAGCCGCTTGTTTCGGCATGCGCGTAAGTGACGTAAGCCGAAAGCGAGCGCTTGGAGGGTTCCATATGGGCAACCGAGCGGGTCGGCGCCGTGCCAAACTTGCCGGTTGCAAGCGCGGCGGGGTCCGCGTTGCAGACCACGCAATCCGCCGCCATCCGCTCGCCGTTCTGCAGTTGCACAGCTTGGACCCGCCCGCTTTCGCACACAACCTGCGCCACGCCTTCGCCGGTGCGCACCTCAGCGCCGCATTGCTCTGCAAGCTTGCGCAAGGCGCGCGCCAGAGCGTGAATGCCGCCTTCGATCAGCCATACGCCGCGCGCCTCAGTGTGCGCAA
>JBCBOW010000026.1:0-10207 GCA_039821045.1 Pseudomonadota bacterium | reverse complement strand
CAAAGGATCACGTGTGGAATCTGAAGGAGAGAAGCGATAAAGCTATGTCGGCAGGTTTGCTCGATTACCCCTTTCCGCGCGTCTACCAAGATGAGCGCACAATTGGCGGTAGAAGCTCCGGTCACCATATTGCGGGTGTATTGCTCGTGGCCGGGCGTGTCCGCGACGATGAATTTGCGCTTCTCGGTCGTGAAGAAGCGATAAGCGACGTCGATCGTGATCCCCTGCTCGCGCTCGGCAGAGAGGCCATCTACCAGCAGCGCAAAATCAATCTCGCTGCCTTGAGTCCCATGCTTGGCGCTGTCGTTCTCGAGAGCTGCTAGCTGATCTTCGAAGATCATCTTGGAATCGTAAAGCAGCCGCCCGATCAGGGTCGATTTGCCATCATCGACGCTGCCGCAGGTAATGAAGCGCAAGAGGCTCTTGTGTTGGTGCTGCTCAAGGTAGGCGTCGATGTCTTCAGCGATCAGCGCGTCTGTCTGGAAAGCGGGATGAGACTGCTCGTTCATCAGAAGTACCCTTCCTGCTTTTTGTCTTCCATTGAAGCGGATTGTCCCTTGTCGATCGCGCGGCCCTGACGCTCCGAGCCGGTCGCCAGCAGCATTTCCTGGATGATCAGGTTCATGTCCGTCGCCTCGCTTTCAGTCGCGCCGGTCAACGGATAGCAGCCCAGCGTGCGGAAGCGGACGGAACGTTCGACAGGCTCCTCGCCCGGCTCCAAACGAAAGCGATCATCGTCCACCACAAGAAGCAAGCCATCGCGCTCTACGGTGGGGCGCTTTTGCGAAAGATAGAGCGGGACGATGTCAATCTTCTCAAGCGCGATATACTGCCAGATATCGAGCTCGGTCCAATTCGATATGGGGAAGACGCGAATGCTCTCGCCCTTGTTTTTCTTGGCGTTGTAGAGGTTCCACAGCTCGGGGCGCTGGTTTTTCGGATCCCAGCGATGCGAAGCTGTTCGGAAGCTGAAGACACGCTCTTTGGCGCGCGCCTTTTCCTCATCGCGCCGGCCGCCACCAAAGGCTGCGTCAAACCCATGCTCGGTAAGCGCGCGCTTCAAAGGATCGGTCAACTGAGCCTGCGAATACAGCGCGCTGCCTGTATCGAACGGGTTGATGCCTTGCTCTTCGGCATCTTCATTCTGCGCCACGATCAGCTCAAGCCCGTATTCCTTTACCGTCTTATCGCGGTGGTCGAGCAAAGTCTGGAAATCCCACCCGCTCGCCACGTGCAGCATCGGGAAGGGCGGAGGCGCAGGGTAAAACGCCTTGCGCGCCAGATGCAGCATCACCGAGGAATCCTTCCCGACCGAATACAGCATCACAGGGTTTTCAGCCTCCGCCACAACCTCGCGGAAAATGTGGATGCTTTCAGCTTCTAGCCGCTCAAGGTGAGTGAGTGTCGTCATGATGGAAGTTCACGTAGGTTTGTGCTGCGGCAAGCCAAAGAAAGAATTGATTGTGAGCCGCGAAGCTGCGCAGGTGCTGCGTTATGAATTGGAGCGGGTAGCGGGAATCGAACCCGCCTAGCTAGCTTGGAAGGCTAGAGCATTACCACTATGCTATACCCGCCCGCTCAAAGCGCGCTGGCATTGCCACCATTAGCGCTGAGACGTCAACGGTTCATTGCGCGCGATTGTGCGAGATGGGCTTTGCTCCACCGCCATATTGTCAATCAGCCGAGTGCTGCCAATCCGCGCGGCGACCAGCAGGCGCGCCGGCCGCGGCTCGAGTTTTGACAGCGGCTGCAAGGAGGAGCTGTCCACGATGGTGGCATAGTCGATGCTCGCGAACCCAGCTTTGCGAAGAGCGGCGTTCAACGCATCGAGGCTTGCCGAGATCGTCGCGCCGCTCACCACTTGCGCGATGCACGACTTCATGGCTCGGGGCAGACAGGCGGCTGCTTCGCGATCCTTCGCACTCAGATATCGATTGCGGCTCGACATCGCTAGACCATCGGCCTCGCGCACAGTCGGCACGCCAATAATGCGATCAACATGCGGCGCGGTGAAATCGAGATCGCGCGCCATGGCTCTGATCACGGCGAGTTGCTGAAAGTCTTTCTCACCAA
The DNA here is from genome assembly GCA_039821045.1 of Pseudomonadota bacterium. Lineage (GTDB taxonomy): Bacteria > Pseudomonadota > Alphaproteobacteria > Sphingomonadales > Sphingomonadaceae > Erythrobacter. Next base: position 8,134 of record JBCBOW010000026.1, on the reverse strand, counting down.
AGAATGCATGCGTTGGCTGGATCTGGTTGAACAATTTGGCGACCACGGTAGCCACCCCATCAAAATGCCCCGGCCGAGAGGCACCGCAAAGCCCCTCGCTGATGCGAGAGACCTGGATTGAGGTCACAAAGCCATCCGGATACATCGCCGCTGCATCAGGGGCCCACAGCAGGGCGCACCCTTCTGCTTCAAGCATGGCTGCATCTTCGGCAAGCTGGCGAGGATAAGCGTCCAAATCCTCCGCCGGGCCAAACTGCGTCGGGTTTACAAAAATCGAGGCGACAACATGATCGCACAGCTCGCGCGCGCGCCTGATAAGGGTCATATGCCCCTCATGCAGCGCTCCCATGGTTGGGACGAAACCCACAGTCGCCTCCGCCGCCCCAGCGGTAAGCTCGAGGCGGGCTGTTCTCAACATCTTCAATGTCTTAGCGATTTGCACCTATGCGCCCCCTTGGGATAGCTGTGATCGCACGCTATAGTTGTGGCTCAGCGCGGTACAAGCGCAGAGCTTTGACTCGCGCCTGTGGGCGTTATGAGGCATGGTTGTATGGGTGGTGTTTAATTCCAGATGGGGGACAGTGTGAACGATACGACAACCCCCGTAGCGCCGATGCGCTGTCAAGATGGACGCGCGCATCGCATCGTCTTCGCTAATGAAAAGGGCGGGACGGGCAAATCAACGACAGCGGTCCACATCGGGGTTGCGCTCGCCTATCTGGGCGCCCGGGTGACCATGCTCGACCTTGATCCGCGCCAGCGCACGACATTCCGCTATCTCGAAAACCGCGTCGGCACCATGACGAAGCGCGGGCTCGATTTGCCCACCCCCGCGGCTGAAGTCTTCAAAGGCCGCAGCCCTGAGGCGCTCTTGCTGGCGATGGACCGGCTAGAGAAGGATACGGACTTCCTCATCATCGATAATCCGGGGCGCGATGATCCCTTCGCCCGATGCGCGGTTGAAAACGCTGATACCCTGGTCACCCCGCTTAATGAGAGCTTTGTTGATTTCGATCTGATCGGCCAGGTCGATGGCGAGACTTTCAAGGTCAAAAAGCTTTCCTTCTTCGCTGAGCTTGTTTGGGAAGCCCGCATGAAGCGGAGCCGCGCGACAATCGAAGGGACGCGGCCCGAGATGGACTGGGTTGTGGTCAGAAACCGCACCGGATTTGTCGAAGCGCGCAACCAAGGGCGGATCGAGAAAGCGCTTAAGGACATGGCCCAACGCGTCGGCTTTCGCAGCGTGCGCGGGCTTTCTGAACGCGTGATCTATCGCGAATTGTTCCCCTCCGGGCTGACCCTGCTCGACAAGGGGCATCTGGGTGAGTTAGGAACCAGCCACTTGGTCGCCCGGCAAGAGCTGCGCGCCTTGCTCAAGGCGCTCAATCTGCCCGAGTTTCGCGCGGCCACTGCTCCCTTGGCGATGGCTTAAGTCTGTCGGTAAACGGGAACTCGCGTGGTTAAGCTTGCCATCATCCTTCTGCTTATCAGCGTGTTGTTTCGCTGGGCGCTCGGGATCTGGCCTTGGCAAGCGCTGAGCGCTCAGCCCAGCCGGGCGCAAGCTCTGGATAAAGCGCGCAAGACCTTGGGGGTGACCAACGGGGCGAGCGGCGATGAAATTCGCGCCGCGCATAAGCGTTTGATTACCCGAGTGCATCCGGATCGCGGCGGAAGCAATGACGCGGTTCATGAGGCCAACCAAGCGCGCGATGTGTTGCTCGCTGAGCTCCGGGATGATCAGCCAGCGACTGACGGCTGACAAATCCGGGGCGGCGCGAGCAAGCCGCCCGACGTGAAGCTGCACTCATCCTGAGCATATCACAATTGACACACTTTGCGGGCACGCCAGCCCTGGCGTATCACCATGGTGATGATTTTGAGACAGCGCAGAACGTCTCTGGGCAGATCGCACCAGCCGCCAACAACACTGACATCTCATTGAGGAAACGGACCCCCGACATGGCTCACACTTTCGACCCGACGATCCTGCGCGAGTATGACATTCGCGGCATTATCGGCGAGACCTTGAGCGCCGATGACGCGCGTGCGATCGGGCTTAGCTTTGGGTCGATGCTTCAGCGTAGCGGCGGCGGCGTTGATGTCGGGAATGGTAAGACCGTTGCGGTCGGCTATGACGGTCGGGTCAGCTCGCCCATGCTTGAAGAAGCCTTGGTCGATGGGCTCGCGACGAGCGGTTGCGATGTTGTGCGTATCGGCATGAGCGCCACGCCAATGCTGTATTATGCGGAAGCCTCAGCTGAAGAGGTGAATGGCGGCATTCAAATAACTGGCAGCCACAATCCCCCCAATTACAACGGCTTCAAAATGGTATTTGAGGGACGACCCTTCTTCGGGCTCGACATCAAAAAGCTCGGAGATGTCGCGGCGGCCGGCGATTGGCTCGACGGGGCTGGGGAGGTTTCCGAACGCAGCATCCTTGGCGAGTATATCGAGCGCTTGCTCGTAGGTCTCGCAGGCGTCGAGCCTAGCGCTTTGGAGGGCCTCAAGGTCGGATGGGACGCGGGCAATGGCGCCGCCGGGCCCGCTCTCGAAGCTCTCGCTGCCAAGCTCCCCGGGGAGCACCACCTGCTGTTTACCGAAGTTGACGGACATTTTCCAAACCACCATCCTGATCCGACTGTCGAAGCCAACCTTGCCGATTTGCGCGCGCTCGTCGCCTCCAAGAACCTCGACTTTGGAGTGGCTTTCGATGGCGATGGCGATCGCATCGGAGCGATTGATGGCGAGGGGCGCGTTATCTGGGGCGATCAATTGCTCATGATCTACGCAGAAGACGTCCTGAAAAAGCACGCTGGCGCAACGATTATTGCCGACGTTAAAGCCAGCAGAGCCTTGTTCGATCATGTCTCGGCGCATGGTGGAGAGCCGCTGATGTGGAAGACAGGCCATTCGCTGATTAAGTCCAAAATGAAGGAAACTGGCTCACCGCTCGCAGGAGAGATGAGCGGACACATCTTTTTCGCGGACGATTATTATGGTTTTGACGATGCGCTTTACGCAGGCGTGCGTCTGTTGGCCGCCACTGCCCGACTCGGCAAATCGGTTACCGAGCTCAAATCTGCGATCCCCAACATGCTCAACACGCCAGAAATGCGGTTCCAGGTCGATGAAGCGCGCAAATTCCCTGCCATCGCTGAAATCAGCGAGCGCTTGACCAGCAGTCCCGGGCCTGAAGTGGAGAGCGTCAACGCTACGGACGGCGTTAGGGTCAACACGGCGGACGGCTGGTGGTTGCTGCGCGCATCGAACACGCAGGACGTGCTCGTGGCGCGGGCGGAAAGCGACAGCGAAGACGGGCTTCAACGGCTTATCGCGCAGATTGATGAACAGCTTGAGCTATCAGGGCTGGAACGCGGCGAAACGGTCGGGCATTGATGTCGATGCCGATTAGGGGTTTGCCTTCATGAACAGCTTTGCCGTCGTCCCTGCGCTCAGCGCGCTATCGCTTATCCTTGTTTCTCCTGTTCACGCGCAGGAGGCGGCCAACAGCGATCCGGGCGCTGAGGTATCCGAGCCGGCCGCGCCCCCCGAAGAGCCTGCCCAGGATGGCGACGAAGCTGAGATGATGGACTTCCCCACCGAGGAGGAAGAAGCGCTTCAAGAGTTGGAGCGCGAAATCACGGAAAGCTTCGCGCTGTTTGGGGATCTTTTCCAGGTCGAGCCGCTCACGCCTGAACAAGAAGAACTCATTCCTCTGGCTCAGCAGATGACAGACATCATCTTGCCCGAGGGCACCTTTGGTCTTGTCATGCAAGACTCGCTTGAGCCGATGTTCGACACGATCATGGGAGCGATGGCCAGCGATCCGCGCTTTCGCTTGGCCGAAGTGACCGGCGTAGACTCGCTCGATCTGGATGAGCTTGAAGACGAAGCGGCCCGCGAGGCGCTGGAAATCTTTGATCCCGAATTCACCATGCGCAACGAGAAGATGGGCGATCTCGTGCTCGAACTGGTCAGCGAAATGTTCAGCGCAATGGAGCCGTCTTATCGTACCGCTTACACGCGTGCGCTCGTCACTCGGTTTGAAGAGCAGGAAATGCGCGAGCTGCTGGTCTTTTTCGAAACACCGCTGGGTGCAAAATTCGCGGTCAATTCCTTCTCGATCCAATATGATCCGCAAATGCTCGGTGTGATGGAGCAGATGGGCCCGGCCATGGTTGAGGTTATGCCGGATATGATGGAGCGCTTCTCAACGTTTGAAGAGCAATTTGAAAAGGAGCGCAAATTCAGCGAGCTGAGTTCTGCAGAGCGCGATCGGGCAGCGCAGCTCTTGGGCAAGTCGGTGAACGAGCTCGATGCGCTCGAGCCGCAGGACAACGATGAAATCATCGAGGACGACGCCAACGAATACCAAGAGGTCTGATCCGATTGTGGAGGCTCAGGCTCGCTTGAGGCAAGAGACTGGGCGCTCCGTTCCCGGCGAAATCCGCGCTTGGTTTGACGCGCGCGGCTGGCGCATCCGGCGCCATCAGCTTGATATGCTCGCAAAGGCCCGCGAAGGGCGCCATGCGCTGCTTGTGGCAGATACGGGTGCAGGCAAGACCCTTGCCGGCTTTCTGCCCACCCTATGCGACTTTGCGCCGTCTGCCGGTGTGGAGCTGCATCATGGCATTCACACGCTCTATGTTTCGCCTCTCAAAGCTCTCGCGCATGATGTGAAGCGCAATTTGCTGACGCCGATCGAAGAGATCGGCCTGCCTATCCGGGTCGAAACGCGCAGCGGCGACACGCCATCGGATCGCAAGAAACGCCAGCGCGAGAAGCCGCCGCACGTGCTTCTGACGACGCCGGAGAGCCTTTCGCTGCTCTTGTCTTACCCCGAAAGCCGTGAGCTTTTCTCGGGGCCCAAGCGGGTTGTGATCGATGAGGTTCACGCCTTCGCTACGGGCAAGCGCGGTGATCTTTTGGCGCTGGCTTTAGCGCGCTTGCAAACGCTCGCGCCCAAGGCACAGCGCGTGGCGCTGTCTGCGACTTTGGCGAACCCGCTCGCTTTTCAGGAATGGCTCGCGCCTCAGACAGCGGATGGTACAGGCGAGATCGCTGCGGCTGATCTGGTGTTAGGCGAAACGGGCGCGGAGCCTGATCTCAACATCCTTTTGCCAATCGAAGAGCGGGTTCCCTGGGGTGGGCATGCCGGGCGCTGGGCCGTCGATCAGCTCTACGAAGAGATCAAGGCCAACCGCACCACTCTGGTCTTTACCAACACGCGCTTCCTCGCCGAGTTCATCTTCCAGTGCCTGTGGGACATCAACGAGGATCATCTGCCGATCGGTGTCCACCATGGGAGCCTCTCGAAGGAGGCGCGGCGCAAGGTTGAAGAGGCGATGGCGCGGGGCGAATTGCGGGCTCTGGTGGCGACAGCGAGCCTGGATCTCGGCGTGGATTGGGGCGATATCGATCTTGTTGTGCAGATGGGCGCACCGAAAGGATCTTCGCGTCTGTTGCAGCGCATCGGGCGCGCAGGCCACCGGCTCGATACGGCCAGCCGCGCGATCCTTGTGCCCGGCAATCGCTTTGAATTTCTCGAAGCGATGGCGGCGAAAGACGCGGTCGATGAAGGTCAGCGCGATGGTGAGGATTTCCGCGCTGGCGGGCTTGATGTGCTCGCGCAGCACGTGATGGCATGCGCTTGCGCCGCACCGTTTCATGAAGACGATCTGCTTGCCGAAGTGCGATCCTCGCTGAGCTATGCTTGGCTTGATCGCGAGGCCTTTGAGCGCGTGCTCGGCTTTGTCGAAAACGGGGGCTATGCGCTCAAAGCTTACGACAAGTTCAAGCGCATTATCCGAGGCAAGGATGGCGTGTGGCGGCTGGCGCATCCCAACCAGGCGCAGCGTCACAGGATGAACGCGGGGATTATCGTTGATTCCGAAATGCTGATGGTGCGGTTCAAGAATGGCCGGCAGCTTGGCAAAGTTGAGGAGCGCTTCGCCGCTCAGCTCTCAGCCGGAGACACGTTCTTCTTTGCGGGCATGAGCCTCGAGGTTGAAAGCGTCAAAGATATGGACGTGATTGTCCGTGCAGCGAAGACCAGCGCGACGATCCCAAGCTATGGCGGCTTGCGCTTGCCGCTCACCACGCATCTCGCCACCCGCGTGCAGCAAATGCTGAACGATCGCGCAGGCTGGGGGCGCTTTCCTGATGATGTGCGCGAGTGGCTCGAAGTGCAGGACTATCGCAGCCGCTTGCCCGCCCCCGGCGAATTGCTGGTCGAGAGCTTCCCGCATGGGGGCAAGCATTACGCGGCCTACTACACCTTTGAGGGCTGGAACGCGAACCAGTCCCTCGGCATGCTGATCACGCGGCGCATGGAAGATCGCGGGCTAATGCCGGGCGGCTTTGTGGCCAATGATTACACGTTGGCTGTGTGGGGCTTGAAACCGGTCACGGACCCTGCGCCGCTCCTTTCGCCCGATATCCTTACGCACGAGTTTGTCGATTGGGTCACAGAAAGCCACTTGCTGCGCCGGGCCTTTCGCGAAGTGGCTGTGATCAGCGGGCTGGTTGAGAGGCAGCATCCGGGCAAACGCAAGACGGGCAAGCAGGTCACCTTCTCGACTGATCTTATCTACGACGTGCTCAAGAAGTATGAGCCTGATCATGTGCTGCTCGAAGCCGCCTGGGCCGATGCGCGCGCTAGGATGACAGATGTGGGGCGGCTTGCTGATCTGCTCGAACGGTCAGAGCGCGAGTTGGTCCATGTCGAGCTTGAGCGCGTTTCGCCTTTGGCGGTCCCGGTGATGACAATGATCGGGCGCGAAGCAGTGCCGCAAGGCGCGGTCGATGATGAATTGCTGCTCGAAGCGGAGAGCCTGGTGGGCGAAGCGATGCGGATCGAACCGTCAGATGCCCCGCGCGATCTGGAAGGGGATTAGCGGCCAGAGCGCACACAAAAAGGGCGCCCGCAGCTGATGCTGGGGCGCCCTTTTTGTGATTTAGTTGAGCCTGGCGCTTATGACGCGCCGGGGCCGCCGCTGCCGAAAGAGCGATACTTTTCGTTTCCGACAAAGCCAAATTTGGTCACGCCCGATGCTTTGATGATCTGCAGCACCTTGGCGGAAAGCTCGTAGCTGGCCAGCGCTTCGGGTTCAAACTGCAGCTCGGGCTCGACCGCAAACTGGGTCGATTCCTGCAGCAGTGACACCAGCGTGCCTTGCGTGATCGGCTCCGCGTTCCACAGGATCTGATCGGTCGCGGTCAAAACAAGCTTATTTTTGACCGGATCGATATCAGGCGGTGTGGCGTTCGGATTGTCTTGCGGCAGGTCGATATCGACCGAGTGCGTCGCGACAGGGATGGTGATGATGAACATGATCAGCAGCACGAGCAGAACGTCGATCAGCGGCGTCATGTTCATGTCGAGCATCGGCTCACCGTCGAGCTTGCCTCCGGACATACCCATGTCAAATACTCCTTACTTGGTTTCGTCTTCGAACTGAGGCCTGGTTAGGCTCAGGGCTCGACAGGGTTCGAAATGAAGCCAACGGTGGGATAACCCGCCGCCTGCACGTTGTAGATCGCGCCTGCAACACAACGCCACGGAGCCTGAACGTCGCCGCGGATGTGCACCTGCGGGATTTGCTCGGGGTCTTCCATGATCGCTTCCGGGCCACCGGCACGGGTCACGATGTTGTCGAGACGCGTGAAGGCTTGGTCGTAAAGCTCTTCGGAAGTGACCGGCGTGATGTTGTTGAAGTAGACCCGGCATTCGCCATTGCGAGCTGCGCCTTCAAAGCCGGGCTCACCCGCATTGCGACCAGCGGAATCCGTGGTGCTGACGGTCAGTTGCAGGTTCTCAACCTTGTTCTTCGATTCCACCGATTCAAACACGGGGATTTCAAGCTTCTCGATCGTCTGGATCGCGACGGGAACCGCGATAAGGAAGATGATCAGAAGAACCAGCATCACGTCCACCAGCGGTGTCGTGTTGATGTCTGACATCGGGGTCTCGCCCCCACCTGACATCGAAATGGCCATGAAGAATTCCTATCCTGGCTTGGTATTCAAGGTGCTGTGCAGGCTGGCCGCAGATCGCAGAAGTGCGGCTGCGACCAGCCATGCATCAGACTTACTTCGTGGCGGGCTTGGCAGCCGGCTTGGCAGCGGCCTTCGG
>JBCBOW010000025.1:0-10388 GCA_039821045.1 Pseudomonadota bacterium | reverse complement strand
CGCCGCCGAGGATCTCCTGCCCGTTTCCGCGGCTGCGCTTGCTCTTGGTGTGCATTTTTCTTGGCACCGGCGCGCTTGCAGCTATCGGCACGCTCACCGCATCGATCGAACGTGAGCTTCAATCGAGCGGGCAGGAGATCCTCGGCGGCGATCTGGAGATCGAAGTTTGGCAGCGCAGCCTCTCTCCCGAAGAAAGCGCAGCCCTCGCTGACCTCGGCACCGTCTCGGGCGGCACCCGCTTGCAAGCCATGGCGCTCAGCGATGCGTCCACGGGCGCGCCGGGCGAAGGCAACGCAGCTCCCATCGAGCTTAAGGCCGTGGATCAGCGCTGGCCGCTCTTCGGCACGCTAACGCTCACTGATGGCCGCGAAGTAAGCGCGCCGGGCGTGGATGAAGCCTGGCTCTCACAAGGGGCGATTGATCGGCTTGATATCGAAGTGGGCGATCGCTTTCGTGTGGGCACTGTGACGCTGAAGGCGGCCGGCATAATCGATGATGAGCCCGATCGGCTCTCAGAGGGCTTTCAGTTGGGGCCAACCGTTATCGTAGCCGAAGACGTTCCCGCACGCGCAGGCCTGTTGCAACCGGGCGCGCTCTATCAGAGCAAATACCGCGTCGCCTTCGACAATCCCTCGCGCAATCCGGAAAGCGTCGAAGAGGAATTAACCGAGGCCTTCCCTGATTCTGGCTTTGATTTCCGCACGCGAGACCGCGCTTCGCCGGGCGCTGATCGCTTCGTGGCGCAGATGAGCGACTTTCTAACCCTGGTTGGATTGGCCGCGCTCGTGATCGCCGGGATCGGGATTGCAGGCGGGGTTTCGTCTTACCTCGACCAGCGCCGAGCGAGCATCGCAACGCTCAAAGTTTTGGGTGCATCAAGCCGCGATATCGTGCGTATCTATGCGCTGCAGATCGCGGTTGCCGCGGTGATCGGCAGTGTGGCTGGCCTTGCAACAGGCGTGCTCATCACGCCGCTGTTTGGCGCTGCGCTTGAAGGCCTGCTGCCGGTCGAAAGCGGCTTTGTGATCGAGCCTGCGCCGCTGCTGCTCGCGGGCGCTTATGGCTTGCTCGTGGCGTTTGCCTTTGCCGCCGCCCCGCTGCTGCGCGCGCGCACTTTCCCGGCGATGGCTCTCATGCGCAGCCGGATTGCTCCGCTCAGCCGCGATCGCCGCGCGCTCATCGCGACCGCCATCGGGCTCCTTGCAATCTGCGTGCTTGCGCTCGTGACCACGGACCGTGTCGAGCTTTCGGCGAGCTTCCTTGCAGGCGCAGCGGCGGCTTTGGGTCTGCTCGCAGCATTGGGCTTGCTTATCCAGGATCTTGCGCGCCGCTTGCCGCGTCCTTCGAACCCGATCCTGCGTTCCGCTCTTGCGAACCTTCATCGCCCCGGGGCACCGACCGGCGCCTTGGTGACAGCGCTTGGCTTTGGGCTCGCCGCCTTTGTGCTGCTCGCCAGCATTCAGACCGCAATTGACGGCAACATCCAATCGCGCGTCCCGCAAGAAGCGCCGGACTACTTTGTGATCGATGTCCCGCGCGAAGGCGAAGAGCAGTTCAGAGGCCTGATCACCGAGCGTTTTGAAGACGCGGAAATCCGCACCGTTCCGACATTGCGCGGCTCCGTCCTTGCTTATGGCAAGGAAGACGCGATGCAGCGCGTGTCCGAGCTAGAGGAAATCCCGGACGGGGCTTTCATCCTCAATGGTGAGCGCCCGCTGACCTATTCGCCGACCGTCCCAGTTGGCAACTCGGTCAAACAGGGCGAATGGTGGGCTGAGGATTATGACGGCGAACCGCTCGTCTCAATCAGCGCTGATCTCGCTCAAGCTCTGGAGCTCGAAATCGGTGATGTGATGGTGATCGGCGTGCTCGGCTCAGAGCGCCAAGTGCGCATTGCCAACTTCCGCGAGATCGATTGGGAGAGCCTGGGCTTCAACTTCACGCTCGTCTTTTCACCCAACACCTTCCTCGATGTGCCGCACAATCTCGCCGCTTCGGTGGAGCTTAATGAGAAGGGCAGCGTTGCCGCGATCACTGAGGCGCGCGGCGAAGTGCTGCGTGCGCTGGTCCAAGCCTTCCCTTCAAGCTCCGTTATCGATGTCGGCGAAGTGCTGGTGGAAGCGCGCACTTTGCTTGAGCAAGTCGCGCTCGCAACGCTAGCCGCCGCCGCAGTCGCGGTGCTGGCAGGGCTTGCTGTCCTGATGGGCGCGATCGCAGCGGCACGGGCTGCGCGGATGTATGACACCGTGGTGCTGCGCGTCCTGGGCGCAAGCCGACGTCAGGTGCTCATGATGCAGCTTGCCGAATATGGCCTTATCGCTGCCGCTCTTGCGCTGGTGGCGCTGGGCCTTGGCGCGGGGCTAGGCTGGGTGATCATCACGCAATTGTTCGAGTTTGACTGGTTGCCCGATTGGACCCGCGTGTTCGCGGTTTTGGGGCTGGGTCTGGTGATGGTGCTGGCCTTTGCGCTAGGCGGCTCGCTGCCGCTGCTGCGCGCCAAACCCGCGCAGGCGCTGCGCGAACTCTAGCGGGCGCGAAATCGCGCGGAGCCGCCTTGAACGCTGGGTGCAGAAGGGCAAGCACTCCCCTGCACACCCGCGTTGCCAATCAAGCGAAGATTTCAGCGTTTGTCGGGTCTTTTGGATCAGGTCCAAACCGGTTGGTGCCCTGATCGCCCGGCAGCAGAGTGATGATAAAGCTCGCGATGCTGGCAAGAAAGCCGATCAACGGGATCATCCCTCCCAATGTCAGGCCAAGGACCCACCAGCCCGATAGCCCGCGATCATGGAAACGCCGAACCGTTACAGCGATGGCCGGGCATATGATCGCAAGAATGTAGAGCCCGTACATGCCGATCGAGGCGAAACCCAAAGCGCCCATAGCCGCCAAAGGATCATCGACCGGCTGACCGCTTGCGGCCAAATCCGCGCTGATCACCGCAAACGCAAACGGCCCGGCAAGAACGATGCTCACAATGATATTGAGCAGCTGGAACATCCAGTATTCCATTCGACGCGAGCGACCCTCGAAGTCCGCGTAACGCTTCAACGGCAAAATCATCCAATGCATAATCTGATCCCCCTCAAATGTGCGGTCTGTTTCGAACACAATCAGCGCAGAAAGACAACGCGCAATCGATAGGCCGCCTGAGTGCGCTTGCCGGATTGCAGCGGGACGCAAAAAAGGGCCCCGCCGAGATCGGCGAGGCCCCTTTCATTTTTCCGGTCAGCTACAATCAGAAACGGTAGCGGACGAGCCCGCCAAAGGTGCGCGGCTGGTTGGGATAGCCGGACACCGTGCCCGCCTGCGCAACACCGTCAAACACGGTGAGGATGTACTCATCGTCAAACAGGTTGCGCGCAAAAGCTCCGATTTCCAGCCCGCTGTTGAGCGCCAGCGTCATCGAGGCGTTCACGAGATTGACTTCACGCGAAAAAATCTCGGTGTTGCCCAGCGCGGCGTTGAAGGTCGGCAAGCCGTTGTTGATGTCAACATTGCTTTCGTGATTGTAATCAACACGGGTGATCAGGCGTGTGCCGCTGTCCCACTCATGCGTGTAGGTTGCCGAAGTGGCGATGGTCCATTCCGGAATACCACCCGGACGCTCACCGGTAAGATCGCCAACAACGCTGCCTTCGAAGCTGTCAAACAGCGGATCAAGATACGTGGTTGCGAAGGTCAGAACCAGGCCATCCAGAGGCGTTGCGGTTACGTCGAACTCAAACCCGCTGACCGACTGCTCGCCCGCGTTGCGCAGAGCGAAGCCTGTGCCGGTGAAGGCAAAGCTTTGGAAGCCTTGGATCGTCTGATCGAACACAGCAAGGTTAAAGCCAATGCCATCGAATTGGGCCTTGAGGCCGAATTCGTAGACTTCCGCCTCTTCCGGCCCGGCAAAACGCGTACCCGAAACAAGGTTTGGAACGGCCAAGCCCGCATCAAGAATGGGCGAGTTAGGCGCTGCAAAAGTCGAGTTGCCCGTGCCCGGCGTCACTTCGAAATCGGTCGTCAGCGGACGGCTGTCACGCGAGAGGTTCACCGAGCTCGCCTTAAAGCCAGTCGCATAGCTGATGTAGACATTGACCTCAGGCGCAATCTGATAGGCCGCTCGCAACAGGTAAGTGAAGTCGTCATCATTCGTCTCACCTGGCTCAACCGAGTTCGGAATGGTCAGGAACGGAGGCTGAAACTGGAATGCGGCAAGACCAAGCAGGGGGTTTTGCGCAGGGTCTGTTGCTGCCGCCAGCAGGCCTGCTTGTTGCTCGGCAGGCAAGGCTTGGAACTGATCGCGGGTGGTGACCCCGCCCAACGTTGCGCCCGTGATAAAAGCATCGACCAGATTGACCTGACCCAGCGGATCAAAGCTCTGTTGAGCAAGAGCGAAGTCCTTCTGGTCATCCGTGTAGTTAAAGCCGGCGGTGAAGATGAGGCCATCGATGGGCTCAAAATCGACGGTACCAAAGATGGAGATCGCCGTGTTGTCCATCGAGAATTGTTCGGCTGTCAGAAGCGGCGTTGTGAAGATGCTCTCTTGCGGGAGGCCGAGCGCGGCTTCCGTGCCATTGAAGACGCTGGGCGCGCCGGAGAGAACTTCGGCCGGGTCACCGCCTGCGAGGATCTCAAAGAAGTCGCGAATTTGGGTGCCGTTTTCGATCTGACTGGTCTGCGAAATGCTTTCATCGAAGTAGAAGGCACCAAGCAGGAAGTTGATCGGGCCGTCAAAATCAGAAGCGATCCGGATTTCCTGCGTGAAGGTCTCGACTTTCTGATCGCGCTGCTCATTGGCAATGTCTGCAGCGGTGTAGTCAATATCCGAGCGGAAGAAGTTCTCAAGCTCGCGATAGGCGGTGATCGACGTGATCGAAATCGCGCCGGCCTGATAATCCATCTGGATTGAGCCGCCATAGTTATCGACCTCGTTTTCAGGAACGATATTCAGGTTAGCCGTGCGATCGAAGAAGGTGTCAAAGGTCTGCACCTGGCCGCCCAGAAGGTTAAGCGCATCCGCTGTCGGACCTGCAACCACTGTGCCGACCTGGCAGCAAACCTCATCAATGCGCGAATAGTCTGCGATCGCGCGGATCTTGAAGTCAGGCGTCGGTTCGATGAGCAACTGACCGCGCGCTGACCAGCGATTGCGATCGTTCTGATCAACGCCAAGGTTTTCAATTTCGGCGGTGCCGTCACGGTTTTGATAGCTGCCATCAATCGAGAATGCGATGTTCTCACTAATCGGGCCGGTCACATCGCCGCGCAGGAAGATGTTGTTGAAATTGCCGTACGAGGCTTCAACATTGCCGCCAAATTCGAACTGCGGCTCACGCGTCACAACCGAGATAACACCCGCTGATGCGTTCTTACCAAAGAGCGTTGACTGCGGCCCGTTCAACACCTCGATGCGCTGAACGCTGTTGAGGTCAGACAAAGCGCCCGCAGAGCGTGATCGAAACACGCCATCGATAAAGACACCGACCGAAGGCTCAACGCCAAAGTTGTTATCGCCGTTACCAAAGCCGCGGATGATGAAGGTCGATGCGGATGAAGTTTGCAGCTGGCTGACCCGCAGCGACGGGGTCACCGTTTGAAGATCGAGCACGTCGCGGATCTGCGCATTGTCCAGCGTCTCGCCGCTGGTCACGCTAACCGCGATAGGCGTTTCCTGAAGCGTCTGCTCGCGCTTCGATGCGGTCACGATAATCTGGTTGCTGTTCTCCGGCGCTTCGAGCCCGGAAAGAAGCTCGTCAGCAGCATCCTGGTCCTGCGCGAAGGCAACACTCGGCGTGATGAAAGCAAAAGCGGCGGCACCCGTCATTAGGGTAAAGCGATACGACCCGGCTGCGCCGGCTTTATAAGAACGCATGGAAGCTCCTCTCCTCAATCCCTCGATCCGGAAGCCTCTTGGTGGTGTGAACGCCCTAGCGATCTGCACCTGAGCTTATCGCACGAAAAACGCGCTGCCCCCGTAATCGAACGCCCTGACTGATAAGCGAGTGTCCTTTATGCGACAAGCGAGAAAGGGGCCTCGTCGGTGGGCAAAAGTCATTATTGTTGCAGGTTCATCACACTGTGAACGCTCCTGTCATATCTCAGCTGGGTTTGCAGGCCGGCTCAAAGGCCAAATCGCGGTGCCTCAAGAGCTTACTCTGATTGCCAACGGCCCCTTGCTGAGAGCATGCGGCTCGGCTAAGCGGCGTCGCAGTTGTTGCAGTGCAACACGCCAAACCGGTGCTCGTGCTTGATGCAGGCCGGACAAGGCCTGTCGCAAACCCGCCACAAACCCTCTTTAACCGCGCCGCGATGCGTCACCCCTAGCCCTTTTTGAACCCAGGGCCGTTTTGATCGAAAGCACACCGCCTCTCATGTCCAAGGCCCCCACTTCCCTCCGCAACGTCGCCATCATCGCGCACGTCGACCATGGCAAAACGACGCTGGTTGACCAGCTCTTCCGCCAGTCGGGGACGTTTCGCGAAAACCAGCGAGTGGAAGAGCGCGCGATGGATTCCGGCGATCTCGAAAAAGAGCGCGGGATCACCATCCTTGCCAAATGCACCAGCGTTGAGTGGGAAGGCGCCGATGGAGAGATGACGCGCATCAACATCGTAGACACGCCCGGCCACGCTGATTTCGGCGCAGAGGTGGAGCGCATCTTAAGCATGGTCGACGGGGTGATCCTGCTCGTCGACAGCGCGGAGGGCGCGATGCCGCAGACGAAGTTCGTGACCGGTAAGCGCTCGCGCTTGGCCTCAGGCCGATCGTCGTGGTCAACAAGATCGATCGCCCCTATGGCCGCCCGCAAGAAGTGCTCGATGAGGTGTTTGACCTTTTCGCCAGCCTCGATGCCACCGACGAACAGCTCGACTTCCCCTCGCTCTTTGCGAGCGGACGCGATGGCTATGCCGGACCGGACGAGACCACGCGCGAAGGCACACTCGCGCCGCTGTTTGAGCTTATCGTCAACCACGTCCCGGCTCCTGATCTCGATACCGATGGCAAGTTCAGCTTCCTTGCAACGCTGCTGGACCGCGACAACTTCATGGGCCGCGTGCTCACCGGTCGGGTGCAATCCGGCACGCTCAACGTCAACGATCCGATCCACGCCATCGATATGGACGGCAAAGTCGTCGAAGTGGGCCGCGCGACCAAGCTGATGAGCTTTGACGGCCTTGAGCGCGTGCCGGTCGACAGCGCCAGCGCAGGGGACATTATCGCGCTGGCGGGCCTCGAAAAAGCAACTGTCGCTAACACGATCTGCGACCCCGCCGTCACCGAGCCCATCGCCGCCCAGCCGATCGATCCACCAACGCTCGCGATGCGCTTCTCTGTGAATGACAGCCCGCTGGCCGGGCGCGAAGGCGACAAGGTGACCAGCCGCATGATCCGCGATCGGCTGCTGCGCGAAGCGGAGACGAATGTTGCCATCCGCATCACCGAAAGTGAAGACAAGGACAGCTTCGAGGTCGCCGGGCGCGGTGAGCTCCAACTGGGTGTCCTGATCGAGACCATGCGCCGCGAAGGCTTTGAGCTTGGCATTTCGCGCCCCCGCGTGCTGCTGCGCGAAGAGAATGGCGAGAGACAAGAGCCCTATGAAACGGTCGTCATCGATGTCGATGATGAGCATTCGGGCACCGTCGTTGAGAAGATGCAGCGCCGCAAAGCCGACCTCACCGAGATGCGCCCGTCGGGCCTGGGCAAGACCCGCATCACCTTCTCCGCCCCCAGCCGCGGGCTTATCGGCTATCACGGCGAATTCCTCTCAGACACGCGCGGGACCGGCATCATGAACCGCCTATTCGAAAAGTACGACGCCTATAAGGGCCCGATCGAAGGCCGCAATAACGGCGTCCTCATCTCCAATGGCGATGGCGAATCCAACGCCTACGCGCTCAACATGCTGGAGGAACGCGGCGAGCTGTTCGTCGGCCCGCAGATGAAGCTGTATGAAGGCATGATCATCGGCGAGAACGCCAAGCCCGATGATCTTGAGGTCAACCCGATGAAGGCCAAGCAGCTCACCAATATCCGCTCTTCGGGCAAGGACGATTCCATTCGCCTCACCCCGCCGCGCCGCATGACGCTGGAGCAGTCCATCGCCTATATTGACGATGATGAAATGGTCGAGGTGACCCCGCAAACGATCCGCCTGAGAAAAGCGCTGCTGTGCCCGCATGAGCGCAAAAAAGCCAAGCGCAAGAAAGACGTTGCCTAAGCGCTTAGCCCCAAGACCAGGTCTTCTTTGGACTTCATCGCCTCGATCAAGAAATCCATCACCGCGCGAATGCGAGGGGTGTGGCGCAGATCAGGATGCGTGAGCACCCAGAAGTCCTGCTGCGGTATAGGCGCATCATCTGTAAGCCGGATCACGTCCGGTTCTGGATCGGCCATGAAGCACGCCCCGCGCGCCAACCCCAAACCTTTGACCAAAGCGTGATGCCGCGTAACGATATCATCGATCAGCATCGCGACCGGCGCCTCGGGAAACGGCGAACTTTCCAGCCAATCGGGCCACAGGCCAGCGGATAACGGCGCGATCCAGCGCAATTGATCGCGCGGAGTGGAAGCAAGATAATCACGGTTCGCATAATAGGTGATGCAGGTCGGGAACAGACGGCGCCCCACGAGATGATCGGGCGGGTGCTGAGTTCCGCGCAGCACGACATCAGCCTCCAATCGATCAAGATCAACAAAGCCGATGCTGGGATTGATCCTGAGCTCGATCTGCGGAAACGCCACATGCAGGTTGAACAGCTCTTCAAGCAGAAGATATTGCGCAACCGGTTCGGGCAAGGAGAGCGTGACCACGCCCGATAAATTCTGATCGACCGCGCGCTGATACCGCGCGCCAGCATGCGTAAGGCTCTCCATGCGCCCCGCCACATCGATCAAGGCATCGCCAAGCTGCGTCGGGCGATAACCGTCCGGATGTCTTTCAAACAGCTTGCCGCGCGCATCCTCCACAATCGCCAGTCGCCGCGAGACGGTTGTGTGAGTCATACCAAGCACACCAGCGGCCGCGCGCAAAGTCCCCGTGCGAGCAAGCGCCAAAATGAGGCGAAAGTCATCCCAATCACTCATCGGAACATTTTCGCACCACTCAGCTTCAAAATCTAGCCGATACTGGGCTACGATTGCCCGTCATGGTGCACAAACACACCACAGGACGGGAGGGACGCCGTGCCGGCAACACTGAAACACTCACCTCTGATTGCGATCGGGATCGCCAGTGCGCTCGCTGCTGGAAGCGCGCTTGTGCCTCATCAGTATGCCGAAGCGCAGACCGCTCAAGCGCCAGCAAGCGAAGGCTTCAAGCTCGAGCTCAAGAAAGGCCAGGTGCTGCAATTGATCGCACCAGAGGAGCGCGAGGAAGGCAAAGCGGCGCGGCAAACCTACTATCAGTCCGCCTTCCCGATGGCTGAGCGGTTGGGATACCAACGCCATGGCCAGCTAAACATGCGCCAGAAGATCAGGAGCGACTATGATCCCAGCCTCTTTGTGTTTTTCTCGTGGCCCGATGCCGCTGCCGTCCGGGCCTATAGAGACGATCCCAAGTTCTCCGAATTCAAGCGGCTGCGCAAGGAGGCCTGGCACGAGTTGAAGATCTACGACAAGGAACTGACCGAAGATCTGAGCCTGACCTTCACGCCGGAGAAGCATTACTCGGTGCTCCTTGCTTGGCTCGATAAAGGAACACGACAGGATTACACGCGCTATCTTGAAGGTATCGAGCCTGCGGTAAAACGCTCGGGCGGGCGGTTTATCTACAAGATGATTGATCCCACAATGCAGGCGCTCAACGCGCCTCCCGGTGCGCCCGGACAGATCACCTTTGTCGAATGGGAAACAACCGATGGCTTTGCCAAGGTGCAACAATCCCCTGAATACCGCGAGCATCAGACTTACTTCGGCAGCTCGGTTCAAAGATTTGAGTTTTATTGGCTGCAAACACCGCGGTGATTCAGGGCATAGATGAGCGGATTTTGCGAGAGCGAGAGCGGCTACGCATCACGGCTTTGAGACGAGCGAGAGCGGGGCAGCCGCGCTATATGTGGCCCGATTGCAACAGTCTCAGCGAACCGCTTTGAAAGTGTAACCAAGCCGCGAGGCATGGCGAACTGGAAGCGTACAATCGGCCCCTCGCGAATTTCTCGCCCCCTTTTTCGGAGTTTACGATCCCATGTATCGCCTTTTTGCCCTGGTTGCCGTTATCGGCGTACTGTTTGTTGGCGCGGTGCAGCTTTCCGCGCGTGCAGACACCACCAATTGGACCAAGTATAACGCCGCTGAATTCATGATGGCGCAAAAGAAAGGCAAGACGATCGTGGTCGACGTCTATGCTGACTGGTGCCCTACGTGCCGTGCGCAGGCTCCCATTCTTGACGAGCTGCGCGCTGAGA
>JBCBOW010000024.1:0-10398 GCA_039821045.1 Pseudomonadota bacterium | reverse complement strand
TGGCTTCGGTGTTCGCGCCCAGATCAAGCATGACCACATCGTGCGATTCAAGCGTCGGCAACAAGGCGGCGAGCGCAGGACGATCAATCCCTGGCATGGTGCGCAGAGCAAGCTTGCTCATCGCCATTAGAGCGCCTGTGTTGCCCGCGCTTACAGCTGCGCCAGCGTCGCCCACTTTGACCGCGTTAACCGCGAGCCCCATTGAGGTCGTCTTAGCTCTGCGGATTGCTTTGCTGGGCAGCTCATCGCCGCCCACGACATCCTCGCAATGGAGAATTTCCGAGGCTTCACGCATGTTCGGGTGATTTTCGAGAGCTTGCTCGATCCGGCTTTGATCGCCGACAAGGAGAAACTTGAAGTCTTCGTGTTCACGCCGAGCCAGCGCGGCGCCTTCGACCATGACGCGCACGCCCTCATCACCGCCCATCGCATCAACAGCGATACGCGGCAGGGTCATAACAGCTTCTCTCCTTACAAGGTCGCAGCCGCCTTAAAGGCTAACAGCGACGACCTCACGACCATTATAATAGCCGCAATGCGGGCACAAATTGTGCGGACGCTTCAGCTCCCCGCAATTGGGGCACTCGTGGAAAGCTTCGGCTTTCAGCGAATCGTGAGCGCGGCGATTGCCACGGCGATGCGGCGATACTTTTCTCTTAGGGACAGCCATGGCGAGACCATTTCCTTAAAAATCTTGTTGTTTGCGCGGCATATGCGCAGTGCTTTGTGAGCCGCCTTTACGCCCGAGCCATTAGTCGCGCAAGCTTTGCGCGGCCTCCATCAGCCAGACGTGGCGGAAAGCGCAGGCTCATAGCGAGTATTTCCAGCGTTGCAAGCAAAACACTTGAGGCCTAGCAGGTGCTCCACACGATCAGGGCGCAAACTAACGGGGTCTCTCAAACATGATTATGCTTCCAGTCACACTCGCTGCGGCAGCCGCGGCGGCGATCATCAATATCTGGCTTTCGCTGCGAATTGGCGCGATCCGCCAATCTGCTGGTATCAGCGTAGGCGATGGCGGAAGCGAAGCGCTCCACCGCCGGATGCGCGCGCAGCTCAATTTCGTCGAGAACACAGGCTTTGTCCTGATCCTGATCGCGGCGATCGAATTGTCCGGCAAGGGTGAGCCCTGGCTCGCTATCGTCGCAGGGTTATACATGCTCGCGCGCGTCGCACACGGCTTTGGCATGGACGGCGGATCGCTCGCCCGGGGGCGCATGGTGGGGACGATTATCACCCTGCTGACTCAGCTTGGCCTTGCTGCGGTGGCCGCGCTGATCGCGCTTGGTTTGCTTTAACGCGCGGCGCGATCAGCTGAGCGCGTAATCGCTAACAAACTGATTGGTCTTGCGCTCTTGTCCGAACGTGCTGGTGGGGCCGTGGCCGGGGATGAAGGTGATATCCTCGCCCAGCGGCCACAGGCGCTGCGTGATGCTGTCAATCAAGTCCTGATGATTGCCGCGCGGGAAATCGGTGCGCCCGATAGAGCCCTGAAACAACACATCGCCGACAATCGCAAAACGGCTCGGCTCGTGAAAGAAGATGACGTGGCCCGGCGTGTGGCCCGGACAATGGATCACATCGAGCGTCAGTTCGCCGACAGTGACCGTGTCGCCGTGCTCCAGCCAACGCGTTGGCTCGAAGCTCGCCGCCTCCATGCCAAAACGCGCGCCATCGGTGTCGAGCTGCTCAATCCAGAACAAATCGTCCTTATGCGGCCCTTCAATCGGTAGTCCCAGTTCCTCAGCCAGCATCCCTGCCTGCCCGCAATGATCGAGATGACCGTGGGTGATGAGCAGCTTCTCAAGCGTCACGCCGGCCTTGGCGAGAGCATCCTTGAGCCGATCAAGATCGCCCCCCGGATCGACCAGCGCGGCCTTCATCGTCTTGGTGCACCAGATAAGCGAGCAGTTCTGCTGGAGCGGCGTCACCGGGATGATCGCGGCGCGCATGGGGGGAAGAGGTTTGTCCGTCATGACACTGATCTAAATCCGCCCGCCTTTCCAAACAACCCGTCCAATGACCTCGATCTCGCCAGCCTCAACGCTTACAGGCGGATAAGCGAGATTTTGGCTCAGAAGCGAGAACCGCCCCGCCCCCGCGCTCGCAACGCGCTTCACCATCAGCGTGTCATCCATACGCACCACATGGATGCCATCGCGAAAGGCGCGCGGGGTCCGGTCCACCAGAATATCGTCGCCGTCATTCAGCAGCGGCTCCATCGAATCGCCATCGACCGTGATGAACGACAATTGCGCGCGCTCCAGACCCTGTTCAGCAAGCCAGCGGCGAGAAAACTTGAAACTGTCAAACGCAGCTTCCTCGCCCGGCAGCGCTCCAGGCCCCGCCGATGCCCCGATCGGGAGGCGCGGCACATCGACATAGGGGCTGAGCGCTGAGGCCGATGCGCTTGGCTTGTAGGATTTATCCTCCACTCCGCCACCATCCGTGCGCAGCTCCGCTTCATCCACACCGAAAAACTCCGCCAACCGATGGCGATCCCCCTCCTCCAGCTTGCGCGGGCTATTCTTTTTAATGAATTGCTGAAGATAAGCCCGGTTTCTCCCAAGCAGCTCGGACAAGGAAGAGAGGCTCGCACCGCGCTCGCGCGAGAGTTCGAGCAAGCGCGCGCGGGCGGGATCAAGCGGATTGGATGGGCTTTGTGTCATAGCCTCTTCCTACATGAAGGATTTTTCCTAGACAAGTAGGAAATGACATGGAACGTTTAGCGAACATTGAGCGATTCGCCGGATCACCAGTCTCGCTCAATGCGCTCCGCCCAGCACCTTGGGCGACAACAGGGAGACCCGGAATGCTGATCCGTAAAGTCGAAAAATTTTTGCGAGACCACGATATGCCCGCGACCAAATTCGGTCGACTAGCCGCGAATGACCCGCGCTTTGTGCTTGATCTGCGCATGGGCCGTGTGCCCCGCCCCGCAACCGAAAAGCGCACGCTTCAATGGATGGAGGACTATGCGGGCAAGGCTGCCTCACCATGCCCCGCCTTTCGCTCAGAGCCCAGCATGCGGGAGATCGCCCATGTATAACGCTTATCTTATTGCGCCCGTTGATAGCGCGCATCCCAGCTTCGAGATCAAATCCTCAGCATCGCCCAAGCATCGCTACCGTGCGCGCCGGACGCTCGGCGATAGAGTGCGCGAGGCGCTATCCGTGTTGGCAGAAGGCACTGCGGACATTCTCACGCATGAAGAGACCGCATGGGCCTCAATCACCTTTAACGGCACGCGCCACGAGATTGTACTCGATTTCGATGGAGCAGAGGCGGTCGCGGTTGCGGAGGAATTCATCGAGAACCTGCCCGAACACGAATTTCGCATCCCGGGCCAACTGGTCGCTGATGCAAGTGTGCGCGAGGTCGATCACCGGTTTGGGGCGGATGAACGGATGATCGTTACCTGCGTGCTGCTCTTGTTGGAGGAGAGCTGAGCTCTCCTTACGGGCTGCTTCATGCGGCCTGCAAGGGCGACTGCCCGCCCGCAGGCGCCCCGGAGCGCAGCGCAGGGAACAGCGCCGAGGACGATGGCCCGGATGGGCCATCGCACCCCCTACCCCTTAATCACGATCATCTTCTCAACCGTCATCTCATGCATCGTGTAAGGAATGCCGCCTACCCCGTGGCCCGATTGCTTGAGCCCGGCAAACGGCATCCAGTCAACGCGGAAGGCAGAGTGATCGTTCACCATCACGGCTGAGGCGTTGATGTTGCGATAGGTGTGCATCGCTGCATTGAGATCGTTGGTGAAGACCGCCGCCTGGAAGGAGACATCCAGCGAATTCGCCTGAGCGATGGCGGCGTCGACATCGTCATAGCTGTAGAGGCAGACGACCGGGCCAAACACTTCGTTTTGCGAAATCGTCGCGTCGGCTGGCGGGTTGAGCAGCAAGGTGGGCGCATAGGTCGTCTCGGAGAGCTTTTCGCCGCCGCACAGCACCTGGGCGCCGCCCTTGACCGCTTCGTCCACCCACTCGGCGACCCGGTCGCATTCCTTGGGACGGATCAACGGTCCGCATTCGGTGTCTTCATGGATCGCATTGCCGACTTTGAGCGCCTTGACGGCCTCGACCATGCGCGCTGCCAGATCGTCAATGATCGAGGAATGCGCGAACACTCGCTGGACCGAGACGCAGACCTGGCCTGAGTGGTAATAGCCGCCTTTGACGAGGCTTGGCACCGCGGCGTCAAGATCAGCGGTCGCATCGACGATCACCGGTGCGACCCCGCCATGTTCCAGCGCGCAACGCGTGCCGGGCGCAAGCTTGGCTCGCAGCGACCAACCAACCGCGGCTGAGCCTATGAAACTGAAAAACGCAACCCGCGGATCAGTGACGAGCTTCTCTGCGACTTCCCGCGGAGCACAGGTCGCTCTGACCCACTCTTCCGACAAACCCGCCTCGCGCAGGATATCGACGAACTCAAAGCAGGAAAGCGGCGTATCGCCCGCTGGCTTGACGATAACCGGGCATCCCGTGGCCACAGCGGGTGCGACCTGGTGCACGATCAGGTTCAAGGGGTGGTTGAAGGCAGAAACCGCCACGACCGGCCCGATCGGTTCGCGCGTCGTCCAGGCAATGCGCCCATCGCTTGAAGGGGTCATCCCCATAGGGATTTCGTTCCCTCGCATTGCGCCCATTTCCTCGATGCACAGCTCCATGCCGTTGATCGCCCGCGCCACTTCGACCCGCGCATCGATCAGCGGCTTGCCCCCCTCATTGGCGATCTGGAATGCCAGATGTTCAAACCGATCCTGCATGATGTCAGCCGCGCGCTTGAGGATGGCTGCGCGCTCATGCGGCTTCATCCAGGCCGAACGATCCTCAGACAGCTCCTTTGCTCTGGTCAGCCACGCATCCAGCGGCTCCCAGGGCTCACCTGGCACGTTGCCGATTACGGAAAGGTCAAAGGGGTTTACGATTTCTGGCATGTTCTGTGTCCCTCCCGAAGATACCGATCAGAGCTGCGCGCTCAGCTTTTTGATGTCGATGTTCAGGATCTGATCGTTCTCAGTGTAATCCACCGGACAGTCGATCAAGTGCACGCCCGGCGTATCGCGGGTGTGCGCGAGCAGCTTGGCGAGGTGTTCTGAGCTCTCGACCCGGTGGCCGTGCGCGCCATAGCTTTCCGCGTAAGCGACGAAATCCGGGTTGCCATAAGTAAGGCCGAAATCAGCAAAGCCCATATTCGCCTGCTTCCAGCGGATCATACCATAAGCATCGTCACGCAGGATCAGCACGGTGAGATTGAGGCCAAGGCGCACCGCGGTCTCCATCTCCTGACTGTTCATCATGAAGCCGCCGTCGCCGCAGATCGCCATGACATTGCGCTCGGGATAGAGCATGGCGCTCATCATCGCGCTTGGCAGGCCGGCGCCCATGGTGGCCAGCGCGTTATCAAGCAGCACCGTGTTAGGCAGATAAGCGGTGTAGCCGCGGGCGAACCAGATTTTATAGACGCCATTGTCGAGACAGATGATCCCGTCATGCGGCATCGCATCGCGCACTTGTTTGACCAGGTGCGGCGGGAAGATCGGGAAGCGTGCATCATCCGCAAGGTTGGCGGTGTGATCAAGCTCAGCCTGATGATAGGCAAGGATCTGGTCGAAATCCCAACTGCGATTGGGAACGATGTCTTCCTTCATCTGCCAGATGGCGTTCGCGATATCGCCGATCACCTCGATCTGGGGAAAGTAAACCGGGTCAACTTCTGCCGTGCGGGTGGACACGTGGATCACGGTTACACCGTTGTCCTTCATGAAGAAGGGCGGCTTTTCGATAACGTCATGGCCGACATTGATGATGCAGTCCGACGCTTCAACGGCGCGGTGTACGAAGTCACCAGCCGAAAGAGCCGCGCAGCCGACAAACTTGGGATGGCGCTCATCGATCACGCCCTTGCCCATCTGCGTGGTGAGGAAGGGGATGCCGGTGTAATCGATGAATTGTTCAAGCATCCGCCCGCACATCTTGCGGTTTGCGCCCGCGCCAATAACGAGGATGGGGTTCTTGGCACCCTCGATGGCTTTGACGGCCGCGCGCACCGCTTTCGCTTCGGCTGAAGGGCGGCGCGCCACGCTCTTGGGCAGCGGCTTGTAATCCTCGGTTGGCTCTTCGGCGATGTCTTCGGGAAGCTCGATCAGAGTGGCGCCGGGCTTCTCCTCCTCCGCCAAGCGATAGGCTTCGCGCACGCGGCTGGGAATATTGTCTCCCGCAGCGATCTGCACCGCATATTTGGTGATCGGCTCCATCAGCGAGACCACATCGATAATCTGGAAGCGGCCTTGCTTGGATTTCTTGATCGGCTTTTGACCTGTGATCATCAGGATCGGCATACCGCCAAGCTGCGCATAGGCGCCTGAGGTCACAAAGTTCGTCGCGCCCGGCCCCAGCGTTGCAACGCACACGCCCGTCTTGCCGGTGTGGCGGCCATAGGTCGCCGCCATAAAGCCCGCGCCTTGTTCGTGGCGGGTCAGGATCAGCTTGATCTTGTCCGACTTGCCAAGCGAATCCAGCAGGTCGAGGTTTTCTTCGCCTGGGACGCCAAAGATGTACTCGCAGCCCTCGGCCTCCAAGCAATCGATGAAGACGTCAGATGCTTTCTTTGTGTCGCTCATTTGCAATTCCCCCAACATTTGCCCGCTGCCTGTCAGCGGTTTCAGGTCTATAGGTTGACCTGCTGTTCGCTCCCGATCGCGTTTGCGTTACATGCACCTTATGACCGGTGTGTGATGATCGGCAAGTGCGCCCGTGTATTGCATGAAAGCGCCAAAAAAGTAGGGCGAGGCCCTAATATCCGAGGCGCGGATCGAAAACTGGCGCAACGGGATCACCACGCCGATACTTTTCGAGATTTTCGAGAAACCGCGCGGCGCTGCGCAGAAACATCTTGTCCTGCGCGCGTCCCGAAAGGTGCATGGTGATATGCGCGTTGTCGAGGCTCCATAGCGGGTCTTCGGCTGGCAGGGGCTCAGGGGTTGTCACGTCAAGAAACGCCCCGCCGATCGCCTTTTTCTCCAGCGCAGCGACCAGCGCCGGCTGGTCCACCACAGCGCCGCGCGCGATGTTGACGAGGATGGCGTCGGACTTCATCGCCGCGAGCTCCGTCTCACCGATCATTCCGTCTGTTTCAGCGGTCGCTGGGACCGCAAGAATGATCCAATCAAAGTCACCCAGCTTGGCGCGCCATTGGTCTGGGGTAAGCACGCCTTCGCCCGCGGTGCGCCGCACAACCGTCACCTCTACATCGAAGGCTTCGAGCCTCGGTTTGATGAGCTTGCCAATAGCGCCATAACCCAGCAGCAGCGCCTTT
Organism: Pseudomonadota bacterium; assembly: GCA_039821045.1. GTDB lineage: Bacteria > Pseudomonadota > Alphaproteobacteria > Sphingomonadales > Sphingomonadaceae > Erythrobacter. The sequence goes on along the minus strand of JBCBOW010000024.1, from coordinate 3,072 downwards.
GAGCCCGCCAGCTCCCGCTTGCCAGGGCTGTCGAGCAGCCATTCGCGCCGTTCTTGGGCGCGCACCACATCGCGATAGCCCTTGGCGATGTTGAGCATGCCCATCACGACATATTCGGCGATCGTGATCGCATTGATGCCAGCGCCGTTGGTGACAGTAATCCCGCGTTCGATCAGCACATCCATGTCAAGAAAATCGAGGCCAGCGTAGATCGAGTTAAGCCATTTGAGCTTTTTGGCCGCAAGCAGCGTTTCGGCCATCGCGTCTTTCTCGTTCATGTCGAACCAGCCGATCTCAGCATCGGCAACAGCTTCGAGAGCCTCATCCTTATTCATGAACCAACGCACATCGAGATCGGCTGGAAGTTGCGGTTCGAGCAGCGGCCGGATCAGGCCCGAAATGGCAAGTTTGATCATGGCTCCTGCGTTAAGCGCATGCTGGCTCAGATACCAGAGCGCACTTGGTTGACTTGCACTCGGCCGCGCGGATAGGCCGTGCGCATGCAGCTTCCTGTCAGCGTTGTTGATGATTTCCTGGATCCCAAGGACGCCGCCGCATTGCTCGCCTTTGCGCTTGAAAAGCGGGACCACTTTACCCCTTCAGCGGTGCATGAGGAAACGAGCGGGCCCCCGGCACCGCTTGATCGGCGATCGCTCTCTCTGGACGCTGATCCTGGCGCAGCGCTCGATGCCTTTCACTTCGCGGTCGATGCCCGTTTCGACACTCTCAGATACGCGACAGGGGTTCCAGAGTTCACCGAAATCGAACGCGAGGTGGATCTCGTCGCGCATCTCGACGGGCACCATTACAAATCGCATGTCGACACGTTGAGCCGCGAGGCGCGCGCGCAAACCAGCGCTGACCGGATGATCAGCATGGTCTATTATTTCCACCGCGAACCGCGCGCCTTTTCAGGCGGAGAGCTGGTCATTTATCCGATTGCCGGAAAAGGCGAACGCGTGATTGAGCCGCGTCACAATCGGCTGGTCGCCTTCCCTTCCATCACACCGCATGAGGTGCGCGCGATCCATTTGGAGAGCGATGACTTTGCTGACGCGCGGTTTTCCATCGCTTGTTGGCTGTGCCGAGCGAGACGCTGACGCCCGCCGTTACGAGAGCGTCCACTCCCAGCCCAGCGGATCGCCGTCCATCACTTCGACGCCTTTGGCGGCGAGCTCGTCGCGGATGGCATCGGAGGTGGCAAAGTCCTTTTCAGCGCGCGCAGCCTTGCGGCGAGCGAGCGCGTCTTCGATCTCGTCCTCAGCGATCTCGGCGGTCTTGGGACGGATGCGCAGTTCCTCGCGCGTGAGGTCAAACAGGCGCAGGCCCAACACCGCATCCATGCTCTCGACCACCGCGCGTTTGATCCCGGCATCGACCTTCTTCACCCCGAGCGCATCTTCCAGCGCGGTGAGAGCGATCGGCGTGTTAAGATCATCGCGCATGGCGTCTTCGAATGTCGCGAGAGAAGCGGCGAACTTGGGGTGCTCGGCCTCAGGGCTCGGCTCTACGTCAAGCAGGCGCGCCGCGGCCATCACCATGCGCTTAAGCCGGGTCAGCGCCGCTTCCATCCCTTCCCAGCTGAACTCCAACTCTGAGCGGTAATGCGCCTGCAAGCACATCAGGCGATAGGCGAGCGGGTGGAAGCCTTTGTCAATCAGGAGCTGCAGCCGCAGGAACTCGCCTGAGGACTTCGACATCTTGCCCGAGCGTTCCACCAGGAAGTTGTTATGCATCCAGATGTTGGCGCCCGAATTGGTCGGGTTGTCGAGGCCGCCTCCCTCCATCCCGCAGCACGAACCGCAATTGGCCTGCGCAAAGGCTTGGTTCTGCGCAATCTCATTGGGGTGGTGAATCTCGCGGTGGTCAATCCCGCCCGTGTGAATGTCGAACGGAAAGCCCAGCAGCTTCTGGCCCATCACCGAGCATTCGAGGTGCCAGCCCGGCGCACCCTTGCCCCACGGAGAATCCCATTCCATCTGGCGCTTATCGCCCGGCGGTGTCTTGCGCCACAGCGCAAAGTCGGCCGCGTTGCGCTTGCCCTCAACGGTGCCGATGCGGCTCTCGCCATCCTCTTCAGTCACCGCGCGCGCAAGGCGGCCGTAATCTTCAATCGTCGAGACATCGAAGTAGAGGCCTGAATCGATCTCATAGACATGCTTGTCCGCGATCGATTCCACAAAGCCGATCATGTCCTCCACATAGTCGGTCGCGACCGCCCATTCTGCCGGTTGGCGAATGTTAAGCGCTTTCACATCATCCCAATAGGCCTCGGTGTAGTGCTTGGCGATGTCCCAGATCGACTGCGCCTTTTCCGCCGCCATCTTCTCCATCTTGTCCTCGCCCTCATCCGCATCATCGGTGAGGTGGCCGACATCAGTGATGTTGATGATGTGCTTGAGCTTCAGCCCCTGAAAGGACAGCGTGCGCCCCAGAATGTCAGCAAAGACATAAGCGCGCATATTGCCGATATGCGGATAATTGTAGACCGTCGGACCGCAGGTGTAGACGCGCGCCTCGCCGGGGTGGACGGGCTGGAAGGTTTCCAGCTGGCGCGTCAATGAGTTGAACAGGCGCAACTCATGAGATGTTGTATCTTCGGTCATGTCACCTGCGATTTGGGGCGATGCGCGTAGCGGGTCAATCCCAGCCGAGGAATTTCACCTGGCTCTCAAGCGGAACCCGCTCACGCTCAAAATTGTTCACCGGCGCATCCGGGTCGCGATAGCCGATCGCCATGCCGCAAAAGAACATGTAGCGCTCATGATCGAGCCCCAAATGATCGCGGATGATATCGGCGTAGAGCGCCATGAATTCCTGGAAGCAGCTGTCGAGCCCCTCCTCGCGCAGCAACAGCGCCACTGTCTGGAGCCACATGCCGGTATCAGACCATTGCGCCTCTTTCATCAGCCGCGGGAAATAGACGAACATCACAGCGGGCGCATCAAAGCTGGTGGCGTTGCGCATCATCGCTTTCATGCGGCCCTCACCGTCATCGCGCGCAATGCCCATCGCGCCGAACATGCCGGCTGAGACGCCATAGAGCCGCTGCTTATAAGCGTCCTCCTGGCC
>JBCBOW010000023.1:0-10515 GCA_039821045.1 Pseudomonadota bacterium | reverse complement strand
CAGCCGCGCGATCGCCATCGATCAGTCCATCAGCAGCAAGGCCGGCTTTCAGATCAACCAGATCGCGCACCGAATCGAGCCGGTTCTCGCGGTCATCGAGCTGTTCATAGGTCCGCCCGAGCCCGGTTGAGCCGCGCACATTGCTTTCAAACACTGCAACGCCGCGCCCGACATGATATTGCGCAATGGCATCAAAAGTCGCCTGCGATTGGGCCGAGGGCCCTCCGTGGACCGAAAACACGACCGGCGGCGCGTCCTCGCCGGTGCCAACGCCTTCGGGCAGATAAAGCAGCCCTTGCAGCTCCACCCCATCGCGCGCGGGGTAGCGCACCACTTGCGGGCGAACCAGGCGATCAGGATCAAGCCCGGCAAGGTTTGAGGCGAAGATCTTCTGTGCAGTGCCCTTGATCGGATTGGTCATCCACAGCTCGCCGGGCGTCTGCCAGCCATTGACGCGGATCAGCAGATCGCCCGCTTCGCCTTCGCAATCGAGCGAATAATTGCCTTCCGGCATTTCAGGCATCGGGATCGCGCGCTTGGAGACCGTGTCATAGCCCAGAAGCGTGTCAAACCCGTCCTTGTTCTGCGTGTAATAGAGGTAGGAGCCGCCTTCGCCCGGACCGCACAGCTCAAGGTTTTCAATGTCAGCGTCGCTTTCAAAGACGAGGTCGAAACTGCGGCTTTGCATGTTGTAGAAAGCGAGCGTGCCGAATTCGCGGCCCAGATTGGTCGAGAAGTAGAACCCTTGCGAATTGGGCCACCACTCAAACCCGCCCATCGAATGGTCTGCGCGCTCGGCGACCGGGGGCTTGGAAATGGTGGTCAATTCCTTGGTCGTGAGATCGAGCAGATAAATATTGTCAGCCGCCGCGCCCACGCTTTCTGTAATCAGAGCGAATTTGCCATCCGGCGAGATCGAGCTCGCATAAAGCCCCAGTTCGCTTTCCAGGATCAGCTCGCTTTGGCCGTCCATCGTGCCGCGATAGATGTCAAACACACCGGCACCGCGCGCCGTTGAGGCATAGATGAAGCTGCCATCCTGCGCAAAGCCGCCAAACCGGCGGAAATCGCCGCGCGCGGCGGGGAGCACTTCGGTCTCGGTCATGCCGTCCGGCGTCAGCGAGAAATATCCTGGTTGCTCATTGCCATCTCGGTCCGCTGAGTAGAACAGGCCGGCGCTGTCGAGCGTCCAGACAGGCGTGCCGACGCCGGTTTCAAAGGTTATCTGCTTGGGAATCCCCCCGCTTGCCGGCATCACCCAAATCTCAGACTGGCCGGTTACGCCCCAGGAAAAAGCGATCATCTTCCCATCAGGCGAGAGGTTCGCGCCGCCCGGCCCGCGCGCGAGCAGGTAGCGCGCAATGTCCGCCGGATATTCCCCCGCGCGGCCTAACGTCACTTTCGAACCGTCCGGCTCCATCGCTTCGATCGATAGGTCCGCGCCTTTGGCGCCGCCGAAGCTTTCATCAGAGCTGCTGGATTGCGCGTGGGCGGTCGTGACCGCGATCAAAGCTGCGCTTGCACTCAGGATTGGGCGGATCATGGATTTCCTCGGCTTGGTGTTGCTCTCACGAGCCTCGAGCATATAGCTTCGAGGCGCGGGCGCAATGGCCTCTGGGCTAAGGATTAAAAGGGCGCGCATGCCCCAAAGCCCGCCCTAAAGCCGCGGCAACGTCACGCCCTGTTGGCCCATATATTTGCCCGCCCGATCCGCATAGGTCACCTCGGGGCGTTCATTGCCTTTGAGGAAGAGGAACTGGCACGCGCCTTCATTGGCGTAGATCTTGGCGGGAAGCGGCGTCGTGTTCGAAAATTCGAGCGTCACATGCCCCTCCCAGCCTGGCTCGAGCGGCGTGACATTCACGATGATCCCGCAACGCGCATAGGTCGATTTGCCAAGGCAGATGACGAGCACGTCTTCGGGTATGCGGAAATACTCAACCGTGCGCGCGAGCGCGAAGGAATTGGGCGGGATGACGCAGACATCGGTGTCGCGATCAACGAAGCTGTTCGAGGCAAAATCCTTGGGATCGACCACTGCGCTGTCGACATTGGTGAAGATCTTGAACTCCGGCGCAACGCGCGCGTCATAGCCGAAGGAAGAGAGCCCATAGGAGATGCAGCCGTCGCGCCGCTGCGCTTCTACGAAAGGCTCGATCATGCCGGCGCAGAGCGCCTGTTCGCGAATCCATTTGTCTGAGAGAATTGCCATGGAGAGAGTGATTCCGGACGCAGGCGCATGGGGCAAGATGCGGGCGCGTTTTCCGGTGGAGACTTGCCGGTGCGGCGCTTATGCAGCCGGCAAGGATCAGTGAGGAGGGAGCGGCAAGCGATGGCAGCCATCTGCTATCAGCAAGAGACGATCACCGCGGAAGAATTCGCCGCGCTGTTGCAAGCCTCTGGCCTTGCGCAGCGGCGCCCTGCGGATGATCTGGAGCGGCTTCAACGCATGCTCGATCACGCCAATCTCACCATCACCGCGCGGCGCGAAGAGGATGGCGGCCTCGTCGGGATCGCGCGCTCGCTCACCGATTGGTCGTTCGCGACGTATCTTTCTGACCTGGCCGTGGACGCAGCGATGGCGGGGCAAGGGATCGGGCGACAGCTGATCGAAGAGACGCGCCAAGCAGGCGGCAGACAGGCGACGCTGTTGCTGATCGCTGCGCCGGATGCGGTGAGCTTTTATGAGCGGATTGAAATGCCCCGGTGTGAACGCGCGTTTGTGTATGAGCGCGAGAGCTGATCAGCTTTCTGCTCCATTTTCAGGCCCATTTTCAGGCGCGCCCTCAACCAGCGCGTCCCATTCTTCCCAGGCAATCGCGCGGCCCGGATAGGCGACCTTTTCAAACGGCCATTCGCTTGCGATCCACTTTTGCGTCCAGGCGTAGAGCTCTTCATCGAAGCCTGCGTCAAACTCCGCTTTGGTCACCCACAGGCTGACCTTGGCGTCGTATCCCTCGACCTCGCTGGGGTAGACATAGACGCAGCCGCGTTCGCGCGTTCCGTCCGGGGTCAGCACGGCATAGGCAAACGAAGTGCGAGCCTTAAAGCGCGCTTCTTCGGTTTCCATGTCGAGGATCGCATCGTCAGCGGTGAGCCCTTCGCGCGGCCAGGAGGTGCTGCGGGTGAAGGTCGTCTGGAGATGCTCGATCGAGGACATGTAGGCGGCGTAATCAATTTCAGCGAGCTCAGGGCCGAGCGGGACAAGCTTAAACCCCTCGCCTTTGATCGCGGTGGGGACCGCAAAATCCGCTGACACGAAACTGGGCGCGCTCGCCTGTTCGGATTGCTCAATGGCGCTTTGCGCATCATCCTTAGCGCGGGCGAACAGCCGCTCGTGAGCGCCAAGGAAAGCGCGATTGCGATGCTCGCGAGTGCCCCGTTCATTTGCATTCTTCGTTCTCCCACCCGCTCGCCTATTTCTGGGCTCACCTTAGTGCCCCTCAATCAATCAGCCTCGCGTTGAGGCCTGGATTGATGCTTGTGATGTAATTGAGCCATCTCTTGGGGCGCCGCAGCATGTCTTTGGGATAGCTCACCTTCAGCCCCAACAAACGCGCGATCTCGCCCACGAAATGAATGCAATTGCGCTTTTCCAAATCGTAAAACTTGCCCGGCGCATCCTGCCAAGAGCGCACCAATTGCACGACGCGGATATATTCGCGGTCGGTTAAAGTGAGCGAGAAATGGCGGTTGGTCTTGCGCACATTCTTCTGGCTTTCGGCAAGCACCATATGCTCAACCGGGCCAGAGAGGATCGCGGGGCTGACGCGGCGCGCGGAGAAACCATAGTTCTCGTTCACCACCTCGCCTGTTTCCTCCAGCGTGCCTTCAAGGACGATAAAGGTGTGCGGGTAGCGCCCCCAGAACACATTGCCGTTAAACGAGTGGAAATGGATCTGGACCTCGGCCATCGCCGGGCCGCTCCATAGGAGCATAATCAGCAGCGCAAAGCGGGAGAGAATGCGTTTCATGAGCGCCATCTATTGCGTGTGGTCAGCTTGCAAGCAAGCTCGCATTGCCGCCCGCAGCGGTCGTATCAACGCACATCACGCGTTCGGTAGCAAAGCGCGCAAGATAATGCGGCCCGCCCGCCTTGGGGCCGGTGCCCGAGAGGCCCTCGCCGCCAAACGGCTGGCTTTCAACGATGGCGCCGATCTGGTTGCGGTTGACGTAGAAATTGCCGACCCGCGCGCGGGCCTGAACATAATCGCGCGTTGCCGCGATGCGGCTGTGAAGACCGAGCGTCAGCCCATATCCGGTCGCGTTGATATCCTCGATCACCTGGCTCAGCTCTTCGCCTTTGAAGCGCACGACATGCAGCACCGGGCCGAAATTCTCGCGCGTGAGATCAAGGATTGAGCCGAGCTCGATAATGGTGGGCGCAACAAAGCATCCGGCTGCCAAGCGCTCATCGAGCGGCAGCCGCCACACAGCGCCGCCGGTCTGCTCTCGCCTTGCCACATGGCGTTCAAGCGCAGCTTGGGCATCGGGATCAATGACGGGCCCAACATCGGTTTTAAGCAGCGCCGGATCGCCGACGCTCAGGGCCTCAAACCCGCCGCGGATCATAGTCAGCATGGTGTCCGCGATGTCTTCTTGCAGATAGAGGACCCGCAAGGCCGAACAGCGCTGCCCCGCTGATTGAAACGCGCTGGCGAGCACATCGCGCACGACTTGCTCGGGCAGCGCGGATGAATCGACGATCATCGCGTTTTGCCCGCCGGTCTCAGCAATCAGTGTGGCGATCGGCCCTTCGCGCGCAGCCAGCGTCTGGTTGATGAGCCGCGCGGTTTCCGTCGAACCGGTGAAGGCAACGCCGGCAAGATGCGGATTGCTGGTTATCATCTGGCCAACCTCGCCCGCGCCTGGCAGCAATTGCAGCGCTTCTGGCGGAATGCCGGCTTCGTGACACAGCTTGACCGCGAGCGCGGCGATCAGCGGGGTTTGTTCCGCAGGCTTGGCGATCACCGTGTTGCCCGCCGCCAGCGCGGCTGACGCCATGCCGGTGAAGATCGCGAGCGGAAAGTTCCACGGGGATATCGTTGCAAACACACCGCGCCCGTGCAGCGTCATCGAGTTTTCCTCGCCCGTGGGCCCGGGAAGCGCGATGGGGCTGGTGAACTGCCGCCGCGCTTCGCTTGCATAATAGCGTAGGAAATCGACCGCTTCGCGCAGCTCGGCAATGCCATCGAGCAGGGTCTTGCCCGCTTCGCGCTGACACAGCGAGAGAAATTCAGGCGTTGCAGCTTCAAACAGATTGGCCGCTTCTTCGAGCAACAGCGCGCGTTTCTCTCCGCCCAGCGCATCCCAGCCCGGCTGGATTGCAGCGGCGCGCGCGAAGGCATCGTCAACCTCAGCGGCGGTGGCATCGCGCCGCGTGCCCACTTCGTGCGTGGGATCATGGGGCGCGGTGATCGGTGCGATTTCACCGGGCTGATTTCCGGGGAAGGTCGGCTCGGCGCTCCAGCGCATATCGGAGAGCTCAGCAAGGTGCGCTTGCAGCGGTCTTTCGATGAGCGGATCGGAAAGGTCTATCCCAGCGCTGTTCAGCCGCCCGCCGCGATCCGCGCCGAAAATGTCCTTTGGCAGCGGGATCGCCGGATTGCGCCGCGGGGAGAGCGCGGCGAGCTCGGCAATCGGATCATCGACCAGTTCGCCTGCGGGAATGTCGGCATCGCCCATGCGGTTTACAAAGCTGGTGTTTGCGCCGTTTTCGAGCAGGCGGCGCACGAGATAGGCAAGCAGTTCGGTGTGTCCGCCCACAGGTGCATAAATCCGCACGGGCGTGGGCGCGTTGCCTTCGTGTTTGGCGAGCGCCGCGTACACTTCCTCGCCCATGCCATGCAGCCGTTGATATTCGAACGGGCGACCAGCGCTCATCTGTTTGAGCGAGGCGATCGTCATCGCGTTGTGCGTTGCAAAGGCGGGGTGGATCACATCCTCATGCTCAAACAAACGCGCAGCGCACGCGAGGTAGGAAACGTCAGTGGCAAGCTTGCGCGTGAAGACCGGGTAATCGACGAACCCGCCGACCTGGCTGATCTTGATCTCGCTGTCCCAATAGGCGCCCTTCACCAGCCTCACAAACAGCCGCCGCCCATGCCGCCGCGCGAGCTTTGCCACCCAATCGCACAGCGGGAGGCCGCGCTTTTGATAGGCCTGGATGGCCAAGCCAAAGCCTTCCCAGCGCGATCCGTCTTTGCGTGCAAACAGGCTGTCATCGCTTACCAGAGCTTCAATGATGTCGAGGCTGAGCTCCAGGCGCTCGGCCTCTTCGGCATCCACTGTGAAGTGAATATCAGCATCGCGCGCTTTCTGCGCCAAAGCGCGTACGATCGGCGTGATCTCGGCGCGAGCTTGGTCTGCGTGGAGGTAGGAATACTTAGGGTGCAGCGCGGAGAGTTTGACCGATATGCCGGGCGAGGGGCCAATTCCCCCTGAGGCTTCACGCGCCAACCGATCGAGCGCGCCATCATAGGCCTCGCGATAATGCTGCGCATCGGCAAAGGTCATCGCTGCCTCGCCGAGCATATCGAAACTGTGCGTCAGCCCGCGTGCGCGCTCTGGCGCGGCGCGCTTCAGGGCTTCGTCAATGTCGCGCCCGAACACGAATTGTCCGCCCATGATCCGCATCGCTTGCAGCGTTGCAGTGCGGATGACCGGTTCGCCCAGTCGGTTCATCGCGCGCTTCAAGGCGCTGCCCATGCCCTTTTGATGCTTCTCGGGCGGATCAAGCACTTCGCCCGTCAGCATCAGCGAAAAGGTCGCCGCGTTGACGAAGGTGGAAGAGCTCTCGCCCAAGTGCTCGCCCCAATCGATGCTGCCGATCTTGTCCTTGATAAGCGCATCGGCGGTCTCGGCATCAGGCACGCGCAGCAGCGCTTCGGCCAGACACATCAGCGCGATGCCCTCTTCGGTGTCGAGCCCGAATTGCTGCAGAAACGCATCGATCCCGCTCGCTTTGTGCGCCCGCGCGCCTTCGATGAGCTCAACTGCAAGGGCGGCCGCTTCTTGGTGCACTTTGCCAGCAGGCGCTGCCTGTTTTAGGCGCACCTGTATGCAGGCCTCCTCGTCTTCGCGATAGGCGCGGCGCAGCTCGGCGCGGTCGATCATTTGTGTGGCGGGAGGGGCCAGGTCAGGTGTGGTCACGATGGTGATAAGGCCTCTTGCTTGCGGACCGACTTCGGTTGGCTCTAAGCGCGTCGGGGTCATGGTGGCAGAAATACTCTCGCGGCGCTGCGGCGTCATCTCAAAACGCAAAGGTGGGGCGCACATGGGCAAGCTTTCTGGGATTACGATTGTGGACCTTACACAGTTCCTGCCCGGCCCAATGATGAGCGTGATGATGGCAGACCAGGGCGCTGAGGTGATCAAGGTTGAGCCTTTGAGCGGCGATCCGGCGCGCGCGGCTGAGCCATTTGACAGCTATAATGGCGAAGAGCACTCGGTCTGGTTTGCCAATCTCAATCGCGGCAAAAAGTCGGTTGCGCTCGATCTCAAGAGCGAGGCGGGCAAGGCGGCTTTGCGCGATCTGGTGGCGGGCGCGGATGTGTTTGTCGAAGGGTTTCGCCCCGGCGTGATGGCGCGTTTGGGGTTTGATTATGAGGCGGTTAAGGCGATCAAGCCTGACATCATCTACTGCTCGCTCACCGCGTTTGGGCAGGTCGGCGCGCTCAGCCACCATCCCGCGCATGATATGGCGGTGCAGGCGCTTGCAGGGTTTCTCAGCGTTAATGATGGGCCTGATGGGACGCCTGTCGTGCCCGGTGCGGCCAGCGCGGATCTCGCCGCTGGTCTGACCGCGCTCTCGGCGGTGTTGATGGCGCTGGTGGGGCGCGAGCGCAGCGGCGAGGGCGCCTATATCGATACAGCGATGTTTGACAGCCTGCTTCCATGGTGCGCGCACACGGCGAGCGGGGCGATTGCGGGCGGCGCGGCGCCGTTGAGCGCAGAGCAAAGATCGCTGGGCGGGGCCGCGTTCTATCAGGTGTATCAGACGCGCTGCGGGGGGCATGTGGTGCTCGGTGGGCGCGAGATGAAATTTGCGCGCAACCTGCTCGAGGCGCTTGGCCGCGAAGATCTGATCCCGGTGGCTCAGGCTCCGGCGGGCGAGCAGGGCGCGCTCATTGCCTTCTTGCGCGAGACCTTTGCGCAAAAGACCCGCGATGAATGGGTCCAATGGTTTGCCGATCCCGCCAATGTTGGGGATGTGGCCTTTGCGCCCGTCCTCGATTTTCGCGAGGCCTTGGACGAGCCGCATGTTGCCGAGCGCGGGCTTTGGGTCGAAGCGCCGGGCGGCGGCAGGCATATCGCACCGGCCATCCGCTTTGCGGGAGAAGACTGGACGCCCGGCCCTATTCCGAGCTTGCCCAATGCGAGCTAATCCGCGCCATTTCGCGCTCGCGCATCACACATCTGTCACACTCACGCGTCACCGGAGCGAGCCATGAAACTCTTTGCCTTTTATTGCCGCGATGGCGAGCTTGCTCCGCAAATCCGTCCGAAGGTGCGCGCGGATCATTTCGCCTATCTCGCCGAGCATGCAGATGATTATGCGCTGGGCGGGCCGCTCTTGCGCGAGGAGGAGCCGCTGGGCTCGCTCATTATCGTGAAGGCTGCGGATGAAGCGGCAGCGCGCGCGCGGTTTGAAGGCGATCCCTATTATGTCTCAGGCGTGTGGCAATCGATCAATATGACCGAGTTCAAAGCGCTGACGGGCGAATGGGCGCGCGCGCTGGGGCTGGCTGAGTAAACGCGCCAGCTTTCCGCGCGGGCTTTAAGAAAAGAGCCGCCCCGCCACCGCATCAAGCTTCGCAATCAGCGCCGGATCATGCTGGTCTGGCGTGGTGATCACTGCATCATCGAGCGCTGTGTCAATCGGCGAAGCCTCGCGCGTTTGGGGCAGGTTTTCGATGAATTTGAGCACCATCGCGCGCGCCAGTTCGCCGTTGGTCTGCATCTGCGCGATCACTTCAGCGACATCGACCGCGTCGCCTTCACGCCAGCAATCATAATCGGTCACCATTCCCACCAGCGCATAAGGCAGCTCAGCCTCGCGCGCGAGCTTGGCTTCGGGCATGCCTGTCATCCCGATCACATCCGCGCCCCAGCTGCGATACATCCGGCTTTCCGCCCGGGTGGAGAATTGCGGGCCTTCCATCGCCAGATAGGTCGCGCCGACAGCCACTTTGCCTTTGCACGCGGTGAGCGCTTTGGCGGCCATCTTGGAGAGGCGCGGGCAGACCGGATCGGCCATCGAGACATGCGTCACGAAGCCGCTGGTGAAATAGGTGCTCGGGCGGTGCACGGTGCGGTCGATGAATTGCTCAACGACAGCGAAGCGCCCCGGCTCAATCTTCTCGCGCAGCGAACCGACCGCCGAAATCGCAAGGATATCGGTGCACCCGGCGCGTTTGAGCGCATCGATGTTAGCGCGCGCGTTGAGTTCGGATGGCGTGATCGGGTGGCCGCGCCCATGGCGAGGGAGAAAGCGCACTTTCACATCGCCGATGCGTCCGCACAGGATTTCATCCGAAGGATCGCCCCAAGGGGTCTCAATCGCGAGCCATTGCTCGTCTTCGATGCCCTCAATGGCGTAAAGCCCTGATCCGCCGATGATCCCGATGCACCATTCGCTGGCCATGCGCTTTGCCTTTCCTGCCGTAACTGAGGCTCAGCGCCTTAGGCGAGGTCGTTAGGCAAGGTCAAAGCGCTCTGGCAGAGCTTTGCGGATGAAGCTATCGGCTTTAGCATAAGGCCCGGCAATGATCGGATGAGCGCTCATCGCTGCTTGGTGCCTAGCGAGCGCAGGCCAGGCATCGAGCGGTGTCTCAGCAACAAGGCTGGCTTGCATGAAGCAGCATGTCACTGCGATGTCCGCGATCGACACAGCGCCGCCAGCAAAGAATTCGCCATCGCCGCCATTTTCGCTCAGCGCGCCCTCAAGGTAGTCGAGCGCGGCCGGGACTTTCTCTGCCCAGGCCTGCTTGGCAGTATCGAGGTCGGCCTCTTTGCCTTGGACGATGCTGAAGAAGATCGGACGGAAGATGCCGAGGCCAACAGCGGGCGCAAGGACCGTATCGGCATATTCTTCAAGAAACAGCGCGCGGCCATGCGCAAACGGCTCTTGCGGGTAGAGCGCAGGCTCGGGGTGCTTCTTCTCAAGATAGGCGCAGATCGCCGACGAATCCGCGATCGTCCCCGCCGCGCCCTCTTCGCCAATGGTGCGATCGCGCAGAACCGGAATGCGCTTCATCGGAGAGATCTCGGGAAACCACTCGGGCGGGCTCATTATGTTGACAGGCTCGATGTCGAAAGCGGCGCCTTTGGCCACTGTGAAGGCCAGTACCTTGCGGACAAAAGGGGAGACGGGGCTGCCGTAAATGAGCAGGTCTGCGGGGGTGTCTGTCACGATGATCGTCTCCTCTCGTCGACTCAAATGAGTCTTTGGGCTTTCTCACCCATGTCTACGATTGCGTTTTGAAACGCAACGCGCCAATCTGTGATCACAAG
>JBCBOW010000022.1:0-10635 GCA_039821045.1 Pseudomonadota bacterium | reverse complement strand
TTCAGCCAAGTCTTCAGCGAGTTGACCGGCGCTTTCGTCGTCCGCGTCATATTCCTCGCCGGGTGAGACGCCGTCTTCCTCTTCCTCTTCGCGAAGGCGCGCTTCTTCAGCCGCCGCTTCGGCTTCTGCTTCAAGCAGCGCCTCGCGATCCGATTGAGGGATCTGGTAATAGTCGGGGTGGATTTCGCTGAAGGCGAGGAAGCCGTGCCGATTGCCGCCAAAATCGACGAAAGCGGCCTGCAACGAGGGCTCAACCCGGGTTACTTTCGCGAGATAAATGTTGCCTTTGATCTGCTTGTGTTCAGCCGATTCAAAGTCGAATTCTTCAATCCTGTTGCCTTTGAGAACCGCCACCCGGGTTTCTTCCGAGTGGCGCGCATCGATAAGCATGCGCGTTGCCATGTATGTGTCTCCGGGCGCCCGGTGGTGCCGCTTGGCGGCAAGAGAACGGGCGCTGTGTTAAGGTAGGGGCTGAGCGAAGCCTGTTCGCGAGGCCCATTACGGTGAGTGTGGGGTTCGCGCGGCTATCCAACTGTGGATAAAGCGCGATATTCGTGTCTGCTGTGGCGTACGCGCAAGAGGTGCTTGCAAAAAGTCTCGCTACGCCTCTCGCGCTCTCAGAGCGCTGAAGGCGAAAAAGCGAGAATGAGCGTCGCGTCACTGCATCAACCTGTTTTCTAAAGCCATGAGACGCGGCGGGCGCCGCTGGCTTGGCGAGTGGCGAGAGAGCGTTGGGAGCGCGCATTTTGGTGCTTTGCTCCGGTTACTTCCGCCAATTTCAAACGAGTAGCACTCAAGCTGATCGCGAGCAACTCTATTGCGCAAGCGCAAACAGGCGTTCAATGCGCGTTGCTGTTATGAGCTATCGCACGCTCTTATTGTTGGTTTTGATGGTTCCCGCATTGATGCTCGGCGGGGCAAAGGCGCTGGGCGAGCGCATTCCGGTGCCTGAGATCGGGCGCGACTATGTGAAGCGCTTCGCTCTTTCGGCAGGAATGCCCGCTTTGGAGTTGCCGCCGGTCGAAGGGCCAAGTGATGACAGCCGTCCGCTGATCGTGATTGATGCTGGCCACGGCGGGCGCGATCCGGGCGCTGTTGGCAATGGCATCCGCGAGAAAGATGTGGTGCTCGCGATCGCACTACTGGTGCGGGACTTGCTGCTTGAGCAAGGGACCATTCGCGTGGCCATGACGCGCGCAGACGATCGCATTGTCACCTTGTCTGAGCGACCTGAGATTGCGCGGCGGCTTGATGCAGACCTGTTCCTCTCGATTCACGCCGATTCTGCCGGCACGCGCGAGGATGTGTCAGGCGCTAGCATTTACACCTTGTCTCAAGAGGCATCGAGCGAGGCGGCGGCGCGCTTTGCCGCGCGCGAAAACAGCGCTGATCGGCTCAATGGCGTCATGATTGAGGACACCGACAATGACGTCAGCGCTATCCTTGTCGAGCTTAGCCAAGGCCGAACACAGGAGGAGGCAACCGAATTTGCCCGCCTGATCGAGCGCGAAGGTCAGGATCGCATCGCATTCCACCCCCAAGCCCAGCGCAGCGCCGCGCTGGCGGTGTTGCGGGCGCCCGATGTGCCCGGCGTCTTGTTTGAAAGCGGGTTTGTTACAAATCGCGGCGATCGCGCATTGCTGACGACGCCAGAGGGGCGCGCGCAATATGCGCAGGTGCTTGCCCGCGCGATCCGGGTCTATTTTGCGCGCCGTGCTGATGTGAGCGCGCCGCCCAGCGCTGAGTCAGGCGATGCGATGAAGCCAGCGCTCGCGCAGATACGTAGATAACACCTCCAGGCTGGTGCGAAAGCGCTGGCGGTGCGTTTCGCCCTGCTGTATTCCGACCATCGAGAATGACTGACACCGCAAACCTGCCTTTTTTGGAATATGTACAATACCGCGTGTCGCGCGATTTGCGCGGCGCTTGGGCGTGGCTGGTTGAGCGCTGGCGTGCGAGCATCTGGTACAAGCTCTTGGCGCTGGCGGTCGCGGTTTTCGTCGCGCTTTGGGTCACGCTGTTTGTCTGGTTGGCGAGCGATCTGCCCGATGCGGCGGGCCTTCTCGATTACGAAACACCTTTGCCCACCGTGGTGCGCGGGTCAGATGGCGAGATTGTGCATTCTTACGCGCGCTTGCGCCGGGTGCAGCTTGATTACGCCGATTTTCCCGAGCCCCTGAAACAGGCTTACATCTCGGCCGAAGACAAAACCTTTTATTCGCACAGCGGCGTCGATGTCACCGGCACTGCCAATGCGGTGTTTGACTATGTCACCAAATATGGCTCGGGCCAGCGCGCGGTTGGCGGGTCAACGATCACGCAGCAGCTCGCGAAGATTCTGCTGCTGGGCGATGAATATTCGGTCACCCGCAAGCTTAAGGAAATGATCCTTGCTCAGCGCATCGAAGGCGTTTTGACCAAACAGGAAATCCTCGCGCTGTACCTTAACGAGATTCCGTTGGGCCGCCGGTCTTTTGGCGTTCAGGCGGCGAGCCGGGCTTATTTTGACAAGG
The DNA here is from genome assembly GCA_039821045.1 of Pseudomonadota bacterium. Classification (GTDB taxonomy): domain Bacteria; phylum Pseudomonadota; class Alphaproteobacteria; order Sphingomonadales; family Sphingomonadaceae; genus Erythrobacter. The sequence continues at coordinate 8,122 of JBCBOW010000022.1, read as the reverse complement.
ACGTCGGCGATCTGGAGCTTCATGAGATTGCGTTTCTCGCCATTCTGCCCAAAGCGCCCGAGCGCTATGGCCGCAAGGGGCAGGAGCAAGCCGCGCTCAACCGCCGCGCTTTCGTGCTAGAGCAAATGGAAGACAACGGCTTTATCTCTGAAGCCGAGCGCGATGCAGCGAAAGCCAAACCGCTTGGCCTCAAGCCGCAGCGCAGCCAACGCCGCACTGATGCGGGGTATTTTGTCGAAGAAGTCCGTCGCCAGCTGATCGCGGAGTTTGGCGAGAACGCTGAAGATGGCGAGAACAGCGTCTATGCGGGCGGCTTGTGGGTGCGCACCTCGCTTGATCCTGAGCTGCAACGGGCCGCGCGCGAAGCGCTTCGCGAGGGGCTCTTGCGCTATCATGGCAGCCGCGGGTGGACCGGTCCGATTGCCACGATCGATATGGAAGCGGGCAATTGGCAGGGCCAGCTTGCAAGCTCTTACCTCGGCATCCGCTACAAGGATTGGCGCATCGGTGTGGTAACGCAGCGCGATGGGTCTTCAGCCACGATCGGCTTGACGAGTGGAGAGGAAGCCCCGCTTCTCAGCCCGCCTGCCAATTTGAAGACCGGCGCTGTCGTGACGGTGAAACCCTCAGGCGATGGCTTCCGAATAGCTGTGATCCCGGGCGCCTCAGGCGGGGTCGTTGTGCAGGATGCGCAATATGGCCGGGTGCTCGCGATGCAGGGCGGGTTTGATGATCGGCTGTCTGATTTCAACCGCGCCACGCAAGCGATGCGCCAGCCCGGTTCGACCATCAAGCCATTCGTCTACGCGACAGGCCTTGATAATGGCATGACGCCTTCGACCAAGATCGATAATTCGCGCTTTTGCTATTATCAGGGCAGCGCCAAGGGCGAGAAATGCATCAGAGGCGGGCGCGCCGGCGAGTTCCCGCTGCGTTATGGGTTGGAGCAATCGCAAAACATCATGACCGTCCAGATCGGCATGCAGGCCGGGATGGAAAATGTCGTCGATACGATCCAGAACCTCTCGATCTCAGAAGATCCCGATCCCTATGCCGCCACAGCTTTGGGCTCTGAAGAGAGCACTGTGATGAAGATGGTCGCAGCTTACGCGGCGCTCGCTAACCATGGCCGCTACAACACGCCGACCCTGATCGACTACGTGCAGGATCGGCGCGGCAATGTGATCTGGCGGGCGGACACGCGGGACTGCAACACGTGCAACATGCCTGAGTGGGATGGCGGCCCGATGCCGCGTCTCGGCCTCAAGGGCGAGCAGGCGATGGATGCGCGCACCGCGTTTCAGACCATGCATATGCTCGAAGGCGTTGTGCAACGTGGAACAGCCACCGTGCTGCGCCCGCTGGGCTTGCCGCTGTTTGGCAAGACGGGGACGACGACGGGGCCCAAGGATGTCTGGTTTATCGGTGGCACGCAGCGGCTCGTGGCGGGCGCTTATCTTGGGTATGACACCCCGCGCAATCTGGGCGGCTATGCCTATGGCGGCACGATCGTAGCCCCGATAATCAAGAACCTGATCGAGAAATCGCGCGATCGCTGGTCCGATACGCCCGCTGTTGCGCCTGAAGGGGTGCGCATGGTGCGGGTTGACCGCCGCACGGGCAAACGGGTGTTTGATGGCTGGCCTTCGAGCGATCCTTTGTCAGCGATCATCTGGGAGGCCTTCAAGCCTGACACTGAGCCCGACCGATCGACCCGACAGGATGAGATCGCTGCGAAACGCAACGAAATCCTCGCTTTGATCGCTCGCGGCCGACAGGGTGGCTTGCTCGCAAACAACGATGGCAGCGATGATCAGCCGCGCGACTTTGTCGAAGAACAGGGCGGCATTTACTGATTGCGCTCCGGTTTGTGGAAACCGAGCCTCTCGCCAAGGGTTATCCAAGTATGACGTACATCTCTCGTTTCCTCCTCGCCGCATTGTTTTGCCTTGGTCTCATCGCGCCCGCACAGGCGCAACTTGCGCAAGGCGAGCGCGCGCCAGACTTCAACACGCAGGCAGCGATGGCGGGCAAGGAGTATGGCTTCAGCTTGGCGACCGCTCTCAAACAAGGGCCGGTCGTGCTGTATTTCTACCCCAAAGCCTTCACCCAAGGGTGCACGCTTGAAGCCAACGCGTTTGCGCAGGCCATGCCCGAGTTCCGCAAATCAGGCGCGAGTGTGGTGGGCATGTCAAACGACACGATCGACACTCTGAAGCGCTTCAGCCGCGAGGAATGCCGCGATGCCTTCCCCGTTGGCGTCGCGAGCGCTGAGACGATTGCGGATTATGATGTTGCTCTGGGCTCGTCAGGATTGGCGAGCCGCACCAGCTATGTCATCGCGCAAGACGGCCGGATCGCCACGGTCTATTCGAGCGGCGATTACCGCCAGCATGTGACGCGCACTCTGGAAGCGGTAAAAGCGCTCTCGCAATAAGCGCTCCCAGCAAATCGTGGCTCTCCTGCGCTTTACAATCAAGCGCACAGCGCTAGGTGATGCGCTCTCATTTTTTGACACGCGATAGCCCAAGGAAACGCTATGCGGGCCGAGGCCCAAGCCAATATTGATCGGATTGAAGCGGCGCTGGCCCTGGTGCGTCAATCGCTGGACTGGGAGCGCGCTCTGCGCCGGCTCGATGAGTTGAACGCCCGCGTGCAGGATCCGGCGCTCTGGGATAACCCCAAGGAAGCGCAAGCGGTCAGCCGCGAGCAAAAGACGCTCGAAAACGCGGTGAATACGGTCAATGAAATCTCGGCGGAGATGGCCGATGCGGTCGAGTTCATTGAGATGGGCGAGGCGGAAGACGAGGAAAGCCTGATCAAAGACGGGCTCGAGACCTTGGAAGCGCTCGCCGCGCGCGCTGATGCAGACAAAGTGCAGGCGCTGCTATCAGGCGAAGCGGATGGCAACGATACCTATCTTGAAATCCATGCAGGCGCTGGCGGGACAGAGAGCCAGGATTGGGCGGAAATGCTCTTTCGCATGTATGGCCGCTGGGCTGAACGGCGCGGCTTCAAGGTTGAGACGGTTGAATATCAGGCGGGCGATCAGGCGGGGATCAAATCGGCGACCCTGCTCCTCAAGGGCGAAAACGCATACGGCTATGGCAAGACCGAGAGCGGCGTGCACCGCTTGGTCCGCATCAGCCCCTATGACAGCGCGGCCAAGCGCCACACCAGTTTTTCGAGCGTCTGGGTCTATCCGGTGATCGACGATGACATCGACATTGAGATCAATCCAGCGGACCTCAAAATCGACACTTACCGCGCATCAGGCGCGGGCGGACAACACGTCAACACCACCGATTCGGCGGTGCGGATCACGCACCAGCCCACCGGCATTGTGGTCGCCAGCCAGAACGACCGATCGCAGCACAAGAACCGCGCCACGGCCATGAACATGCTCAAAGCGCGCCTGTTTGAGCGCGAAATGGCCGAGCGCGAAGCGGCGGCGAGCGGGGAATATCAGGAAAAGAGCGATATCGGATGGGGGCACCAAATCCGCTCCTATGTGCTCCAGCCGTATCAGATGGTGAAGGATCTGCGCACTGGTGTCACCTCTAGTTCACCTGACAAAGTGCTTGATGGCGAAATCGATCCGTTCATCTCAGCCGCGCTCGCGCAGCAGGTGACCGGCGAGACAGTCGATGTGGAGGACGTCGAGTGATCCATGGCCCTTTCTTCATCCTGTGGCGCCAAAGCGCTCTGAGTTCGCAGCTGCTCAACCAAACTGGAAAAGCCACGAGCGTCCCATGATGCGTCTTGCGCCCGCTATAGCGCTGCTCGCGCCTGCGCTGTTGTCAGCGTGCGATATGGCGGTTTCTTCGCCTGATCGGCCAGCCAGCGCGCTTGCATTCCCTGCGCCAGACCGCCCGGTGCCGACCGAAGGCTCAGCGGCGCTCTATCCCGAGGATGCCCGCGATAGCCGCGGTGAGGCAGCCAAGGTTATGGATCTTGCCAACATCACGCCGGGTATGACCGTTGCGGATCTGGGCGCTGGCGAGGGCTATTACACGGTGCGCCTCGCTGAACGCGTCGGCGAGGATGGGCGCGTCTTGGCTCAGGATATTGACCGGGAAACGCTGGATAAACTTGGCGCGCGGGTTGAGCGCGAACAGCTGGAAAACATTTCGATCAAACTTGGCCAAGAGGATGATCCGCAACTCCCGGTCGACAGTTTTGACCGGGTGTTTCTCGTTCACGTCTACAATGAGGTGACCGAGCCTTACGCCTTTCTTTATCGCTTGTGGCCCGCTTTGGCAGAGGCGGGTGAGATAATCGTTGTTGAAACCGATCGCCCGACGCATGCCAATGGCGTGCCCCCCGCTTTGCTGTTTTGCGAGTTTGAAGCGGTTGGCTATCGATTGCGTGAATTCACCGAAAAACCTGACATCAAGGGATATTTTGCCCGTTTTGGGCGCGGGCCTGAACGCACAGAGCCAGAGGCCATCGAAGGGTGCAGCAATGGGTGAGGGCGGGCTTTAGCGAGATCCCGCTCTGCTATCTGGTTGAAACCGCTCAGGCGTGCATTGCGGCAAAGCCTTGCGGTTCTTACTTGCAGCATATGTGACATAAAACGCGGCGGGGACTGACACCGCGTATGGGGAGCTTAGGATTTGTTCAAGGGATTGAGCCCGATCGAATATGGCGGGCGCGAGGTTTGGCCGGTGGTTGAAGGCGGAAAAGGCGTTTCAGCGACCAATCATGCAAGTTCGGGCGCTTGGGCGGCAGCGGGCGGCATCGGCACGGTGAGCGCGGTTAACGCAGACAGTTATGGCGCCAATGGCGAGGTGATCCCGCAAGTCTATAATGGCGCAACCCGGCAAGAACGCCACCAAGAGCTCATCGCTTACGCAATCGAGGGCGCTGTCGCGCAAGTTGAACGCGCGCATGATCTTTCCGGCGGCAAGGGCGCGATCAACATCAACGTGTTGTGGGAAATGGGCGGCGCGCAAGAGGTGCTTGAAGGCGTGCTTAGCCGCACCAAAGGGTTGGTCACTGGCGTCACTTGCGGCGCGGGCATGCCCTATAAGCTCGCGGAAATCGCCGCGCACCATCAAGTGCACTATCTCCCGATCGTCAGTTCGGGCCGGGCCTTTCGCGCGCTTTGGAAGCGCTCTTACAAGAAGGTGCCTGAGCTGATGGCGGCGGTTGTCTATGAAGACCCCTGGCTGGCGGGCGGGCATAACGGGCTTTCCAACGCGGAAGACCCGACCAAGCCCGAGGATCCCTATCCGCGGGTCAAAACCCTGCGCGATATGATGCGCGCCGAAGGGGTGAGCGATGATGTGCCGATCGTAATGGCGGGCGGCGTTTGGTATCTGCGCGAATGGGAAGACTGGATCGACAATCCCGAGCTGGGGCGCATCGCCTTTCAGTTCGGCACGCGGCCGCTGCTCACGAAGGAGAGCCCGATCCCGGCAATCTGGAAGGATATGCTGCGCGATCTCGAAGAAGGCGATGTGCTGTTGCACAAATTCTCGCCCACCGGCTTTTATTCGAGCGCGGTCAAAACCCCGTTTCTCTACGATCTGATGCACCGTTCGGAGCGGCAAATACCCTTCTTCAAGCGCGGCACTGAGGAAGGCACGGTGCAACTGGGCGAGGAAGGCAAGGCGAAGAGCTTTTGGGTCCATCCGCAAGACAAACAAAAGGCTGAAGTCTGGATGCGCGATGGCCATTCAGAGCCGCTTAAGACCCCCGATGGCACGATCATTTTCGTGACACCGGATAAGCGAGACGAAATCCGCAAGGATCAGCAGGATTGCATGGGCTGTCTATCGCACTGCCAGTTTTCAAGCTGGAAGGATCATGACGATTTCACCACCGGGCGCTTGGCCGATCCGCGCAGTTTCTGCATCCAGAAAACGCTCCAAGAGATCGCGCATGGTGATGATCCGGCCGACAATCTCGCTTTTGCCGGGCACGCGGCCTATCGCTTCAAGACCGATCCGTTCTTCTCCAATGGCTACACGCCGAGCGTTGGCGAATTGGTCGAACGGATTTTGACGGGCGACTGATGGAGACACGCGTCTGCGATCTGAGCGAAGCGCCGGTTGCGCAGCTGCTTGAATTGCATGATCGCGAAATGGCGCAATTTTCGCCTTCCGGGACCAATCACTCGCTCGATCTTGAGGCCCTGATGGCGCCCGATATCGAGGTTTTGGGAACTTGGGATGGAGCGCATTTGCGGGCTGTTGGCGCGCTTAAACTCCATGCTGATTTTGCTGAAATCAAATCGATGCGCGCTCATCCAGAGGCGCGAGGGACCGGGGCTGGCAAGATCATGCTGCAAGGTCTGATTGATCGTGCTTGCGAGCATGGCTTTGCCGCGATCAAGCTTGAGACCGGGTCTGGGCCTTATTTCGAGCCAGCGCTTGGCTTGTATCGCGCCTTTGGTTTTGAGCCTTGCGAGGCATTCGCTCAATACACGCCAGGCGAACACAACCAGCTCTTTTCGTTGGATGTATCATGACGAAGAGCAAAGCCCCGCCGCTCACCTATCTGTTGCGAGAGCTGCCCAGTTTGGCGCTGATCTGGTCGAGCCCGGTGCGCCCTGTGCGCGAGACCAGAGCCTTGCCCGAAGACAGGGCCGGTGCACCTGTGCTCGTGTTTCCCGGCATTCTTTCGCACGATTCTGCGACATCGCTTATGCGGCGCACGCTGCGCGCCTCGGGCTACAATGCCTATGCATCGCGGCTTGGTTTGGTGACCGGCATGAAGCCCGAACTGGTCGCACAGGCCGAAGCGCGGCTCGATGAGGTGTATGCGAGGCACAATCGTCCCGTATCGCTCATCGGGATCAGCTTAGGTGGGCTCTATGCCCGCGTGTTGGCTCAGCGCTATCCTGACAAGGTCGGCCTAGTCATGACTCTCGGCACGCCCTTTTCAGGCGACCGGCGGGCGAACAACGCCTGGCGTGTTTATGAGGCGCTCAACGATCACAGCGTCGATAATCCGCCCTTTGCTGATGATCCCACCCAAAAGCCGCCGGCGCGCACGATCGCAATCTGGTCGCGCTATGATGGCATCATCGCCCCGGCCTGCTCACGCGGCGAGGAAGGTGAGCGCGATATCGCCATCGAAGTGCCCGAGACGCATTTCGAGTTTTCGGCGAGCCGCCGGTCAATCAAGCGCATCCTGGCGCTGCTCAGCGAACACGCGGTCTAGTCGAAATCCCACGCGCGCTCGCCATGGCTGGTGAGATCGAGGCCTTCGCCTTCCTCCTCTTCTCTCACTCTCATCGGGAAGATGATTGAAACCATCACCGCTGCAACAGCGCTGCCGAATGCGCTCCACACGACAACGGCTGCAATCCCAACGATCTGCGCAATCATCTGGCTCGCCATATTTGCCTGACCGAAATAGCCGGTCCCGCCCAATTGCTCTGACAGGAAGATGGCGAGCAGGATCGCACCCAGCATTCCGCCCACACCGTGGACCGCGAACACATCAAGCGAATCGTCCACTTTCAAACGCTGCTTGATTTGCTGGATAGCGCCGTAACACACCAAAGCAGCCAAGACGCCGAACACGATCGCAGCGCCCGGCGATACGAACACCGCCGCAGGCGTGATCGCGGCGAGCCCTGCAATGGCTCCCGTCGCCCACCCGATGCTGGTGGGTTTGCCAAGGGCGGCGCGCTCCACCGCCAGCCATGTGAGCGATGCGGCGCACGCAGCGATATGGGTTGCAAGGATTGCGCTCGCGGCGTTGTCATTGGCGCCAAGCGCCGAGCCGCCGTTAAACCCGAACCATCCGACCCATAAGAGCCCTGCACCAAGGACAGTGAGCACCGGAGCATGCGCGCGCATCGGCTTGTCTGGAAATCCAGTGCGCGGGCCGAGCAAAAGTGCAACCACCAGAGCCGAGACGCCAGCGGTGGTGTGCACGACCAGACCGCCCGCAAAATCCAGTGTCCCAAACTGGGACGCGAGCCAGCCGCCACCCCAAACCCAATGCGCCACCGGAGCATAGACGATGAGGCTCCAGACCGCAGCAAAGCCCAGCACCCAGGCAAAGCGCGCCCGCTCAACCCAAGCGCCCACCATCAGAGCAGGCGCGATGACAGCGAAGGTCATCTGGAACAGCGCAAAGGCGCTTTCAGGGATATTGGTCCCAG
>JBCBOW010000021.1:0-10672 GCA_039821045.1 Pseudomonadota bacterium | reverse complement strand
GTTTGTACATTTCAATCCGAAAGGCTGGGCAATCGAGGTCTCGGGTCTTCCGAATGCGTTCGCGAGTGTTGCTTCGATAGTTGAAAAGGTTGCTCGGGATCAGTGGGCTTTCAGGCACGCTGGAAAAAATGAGCTCGACCAAATCCTTGAATGTGTCCGGCGAATTCAAACAATTTCTTCCGGTCGCAGCCTACCCTTTTAGCGTAGCCCGCGCCACAACCAGCGCGCTCCCCAGCATCACCATCCCCGCCACATCCAGCGGCCCAAGCACTTCGCCAAACACGCTCCAGCCCACCAGCGCGGCGACTGCGGGTTGGGTCAACAGCGCAAGGCCAATCACCAGCGGCGGGAAATGCCCGAGCGAAAACACGAGCAGGCCCTGCCCGACCAATTGGCTCACCACAAACAGCGCCACAATCGGTGTCCAGTCGCGCGGCCAGATGACCTCGCCCAGCCCCCAGGACAGAGCGAACAGAAACGGCGCGCCCGCCAGCCCTGACCAGAACAGCAGGCTCCAAGAGCCCATCCTCTGGCGCGCGTCCTGCAGGATGAGCAAGTATCCGGCATAGCAAATCCCGGCGAACAGGCTCAGCAAATCGCCGCGCAGCGTTTCTTCCGAAATCTCCAACGAGCGCCCCAGCAACACAGCCGCGCCCGCGATCGCCAGCATAATCGCCGCCCCCTCGCGCCAGCGCAGGCCCAGCCCAAGCGCGACAAAGCCCCAGACCATCAGCACTAAACTGCCTGAATTGGCGAACAGAACCGCGTTGGAAAGGCGCGTCATACCGATCCCGATGTGCCAAGCGGCAACGTCTGCCGCGAAACACAGCCCGCCAAGCGCGATCAGCACCACAGCGCTCGCCTTCGCGGATAAAACGGTTTCGCCGCGCGCCTTGGCAAACAGCAGCAGAAAGGGCAGCGCGAGAAACAGTCGCCAAAAGCCCGCAGCAACCGGGCCTGTATCAACGAGCCGGACAAACACCGCGCCCATCGCAAGCGCGCAATTGCCCGCGAGGAGCGCCGCGAGCAGCAGAGCGCCGCGCACAAGTTCTGCTTTGGGGCGCTCAGCCTTTTCCATGCTTGCGCCCTAACCGCCAAAGCGCCAAGTGCAATGCCAACCAACATTGAGGTGGAGGATTAGCCCTTGCAACACAAAGCTCTGTTCCAGCCGCTCACCATGGGCGCGCTTGAGGCGAAGAACCGCATTTTCATGGCCCCATTGACGCGTGGCCGCGCGGCTGAGCCGATGTTTACGCCCAACGCGATGATGGGCACCTATTACAAGCAGCGCGCGGGCGCCGGACTGATCCTAACCGAGGCGACCGGCATCAGCCGCGAAGGACTGGGCTGGCCGTCTGCGCCGGGCATCTGGAGCGATGAGCAGACCGAAGCGTGGAAACCGATTGTCGAAGGCGTGCACGAGGCAGGCGGGCTGATCGCGATGCAGCTGTGGCATATGGGCAGGCTGGTCCACCCCTATTTCCTGGGCGGCGAACCCGCTTTCTCCGCCAGCGCAACGACCGCGCCCGGCCATGCGCACACGCCGGAAGGGCGGCAGGATTACCAGCAAGCCCGCGCGATGACCAAAGAGGATATCGAGCGCACTATTGGCGATTACCGCCGCGCCGCCGAGAACGCGAAGAAAGCCGGGTTTGACGCGGTTCAGCTGCACGGCGCGAATGGTTATCTGGTGGATCAATTCCTGCGCGACAAAACCAACTTGCGCGAAGACGAATATGGCGGGGCCCCGCAAAACCGCATGCGCTTTATGCGCGAAGTGCTCGAGGCGCTGATCGATGTTTGGGGCGCGGACCGGGTTGGCATTCGCCTCTCCCCCAATGGCGACAGCCAAGGCACCGATGACAGCGATCCGCCCGCAACCTTTGGCGAAGCGACCCGCGTGATCGAAGAACTTGGCCTCGCGTTTCTCGAATTGCGCGAACCAGGTCCTGACGGCACTTTTGGCAGCACCGATGTGCCCAAGCAAAGCCCGATGATCCGCGGCATTTACACCGGCCCGCTGATCCTCAATTCCGATTATGGCGCGGCGGAAGCCGAAGCCGACATTACGAGCGGCAAATGCGATGCGGTGAGCTTTGGGCGGCCGTATATCTCAAACCCCGATCTGGAAAAGCGGATCGCGGTAGGCGCACCGTTCAATCCGAACAAAGATGTGCCCAAGAGCTGGTATTTCCCGATTGCGGAAGGGTACATCGATTATCCGACGCTCGAAGAAGAGCAAGCAGCGTAAGGACTTAGCGCGGGCCTGCCGCTATTTAGGCAGGCCCACGCTCGTTTCTGCCCTGCGCCTTGATGCACAATTTTTAGGCAGTCGCAGCGCCAGTCAAGCGGCCATGCGACCGCCCAATTATTGAGCAGAGCGGCTTTCACCGCGGTCGGAACGCTCGGCTGGTGGCGATTGCGAGCGCAGCGCTTCGAGCGGCAGCATATCATCGCTGATCGATCCGCCCAGCACGTCTCCCGAAACCGCGCCGCCCTCTTCCACAGGCTCTTCTTCTCCGATCGTTTCTTCCGGGCTGCATCCCGCCAGCGTTACGATCCCTGCAGCCAAAGCCATGATTACGAAGCGCATCTGTTTCGTCCTGTCTTATCCAGCGCATCCAAAAAAGCAGGCGCGCGCGCGATGAGAGCCTCATCCCATGCATCAACGCTGACCTGATGGCCGAGCCGCGCAAGGCTGGTCACGCCAAACTCATCGATCCCACAAGGCACGATACCTGAAAAATGAGCAAGATCGGGATCGAGATTGACCGAGAAACCGTGCATCGTCACCCAGCGCCGCACGCGCACGCCGATCGCGCCGATCTTGGCCTCGCGTCCATCCACATCGCGCGTCCAGATGCCAACGCGCCCCTCAGCGCGCCAGGCCTCAACGCCAAAATCTGCCAAGGTCGCGATCACCCAGCCTTCGATCGAATGGACAAAGCAGCGCACATCTTTTCCGCGTTTATCGAGATCGAGCATCAAATACCCAACCCGCTGGCCCGGGCCATGATAAGTGTAGCGCCCACCGCGCCCCGCTTCGATCACATCAAAGCCGGGATTGCGCAGCTCAGATGGGTCAGCGCTCGTCCCGGCGGTGTAGACCGGCGGATGTTCAAGCAGCCATATCTGCTCGCTCGCTTTCCTCGCGCGAATAGCGGCGTTGCGCGCTTCCATCTCGGCCAGCGCTTGATTGTAGGGCACGGGCGCGGCCGCGCGCGTCCACTCAATCGAGCGATCCGCTGCGTGGTTCTCATCGAGCTTTGCGCGCGCCTTGCTTGCCATTCGGTGTGCGTGGGGGCATTGCAGAAGGAGATCAAGGGGCGAGGTGCCCGGCGGGGAGCAATTGGCGCGATGAATTTTGACATGAACCACGCTTGGACGCGCGGCGTCGAGCTTATTCGTGAGAATTTTCAGCTACTTGTCGTGATCGCAGGAGTGTTTCTGCTGCTCCCTTCCATTGCGGCCTACATGTTCGTGCCCGATTTCGCGCTGCTCGCTGATCCGACGGCTGATCCCGACATCCTGGCGGCCCAGATGGCTGACGGGGCGGTCCCGATCTTCGGCGTCAGTTTCATGAGCATGCTGGCCCAGTTTGCCGGCTATGGCGCGATGATTGCCTTGATGGGCCCCGCCCGCCCGACCGTTGGCGAAGCGATCGGCGTGGGCTTCAAGGTCATGCTGAGCACGATCGCTGTCTTTTTCATCTTCATGGCGGTTTACATGATCTCGGCCACACTCATATTCTTGCCGATTGCGCTGCTTGGCAGCCTGCTTGGCCCGGGCGCATTCTTGCTCTTCGCGCTGGCTTTCCTCCCGATCTTGTTCGGGGTCGTCTATCTCATGGCGCGGATGTCGATGAGCATGCCCGTCCTGGTGCTGGGCGGGACGCTCAACCCGATCAGCGCGGTGATGCGCTCGTTCAAGCTGACGCATAAGCAGCAATGGTCGATCCTGTTGTTCTGGACAGTGCTGTTCGTAGGTTACTTCATCATCGCGATGCTTTTCTCAGGCGGTTTCGCAGTGATCGCTGCGGCGGCTGGCGGTGGCACTGTATCGGGCCTGATCCTCGGGCTCACCAACGGCATTCTTGGGATGGGGATCGGCATGCTGGTCTGCGCCATCGCTGTTGCGGTCTATGGCCAATTGGCAGGGCCAACCGAAGAGGAAGTGACCTCCGTTTTCGAATAGGGCTTGGGGCGAAACGCCCGCGCGCGGAGCGGCGGATTTGCGCATTGCCTGATTGCCAGCGCGCAAGCCCTGCCCTAGCGGATGCGCATGGCCGAGGCTGACCCCACCACGACAGATTCTGCCGCGATCGAGACGAACGCTTCGCCCTCAGAGGCCGCTTCACCCGGCATCTCCAACACGCGCATGGCTCTGCTGTTCACCGTGATGCTGGTGACCGCTGCGGGCAACACGGCGATGCAATCGGTGATGCCCTCCATTGGCACAGCGCTACAGGTTGAGGATTTCTGGATCAGCCTAGCCTACAGCTGGTCTGCGCTGTTGTGGGTTGTGTGCGCGCCGATCTGGGCGCGGCGATCGGACCGGCGTGGGCGCAAGGCCATGATGGCGCTCGGCCTCATTGGATTTGTGGTTTCCATGGCGCTTTGCGGGGTCGCCTTATGGGCCGGGCTCGCGGGCTATCTGGGCGCTGCGACCGCGCTGTTCGCCTTTGCCGCCGCGCGCAGCCTTTATGGCGGATTTGGCAGCGCCGCACCGCCCGCTGTGCAAGCCTATGTCGCCTCTCGCACCGCGCCTTCCGAACGCACGCAGGCGCTCTCTCTGGTCGCATCGAGTTTTGGCCTTGGCACTGTGTTTGGCCCCGTGCTCGCGCCGCTGATGGTGCTCCCGTTTTTCGGCTTCGGACTTACCGGGCCGTTCATCTGCTACGCGCTGCTGGGGCTCGCCGCGCTCATCGTCCTGCGTTTGCGACTGCCCAATGATGAGCCGCGCTTTGCGGCGCGCGGGCGGGCTTACGGCGCGCCCTATGGCGGCGGCTCGCATCCTGCGGAAGCGGCGCATCACGAAGACGAGGCGGAGGCTCCGCACGATCACAGCGAGACGAGCGATGCGCGCCTCAAATGGAGCGATCGGCGTGTGCGCCCCTGGGTGATCGCGATGCTGATCGGTGGCCATGCGCAGGCGATGCTGCTCGGGATTGTCGGCTTCTTGACGCTCGATCGGCTGGGGCTGAGAGACAACCCGCAAGAAGGCGCCGCGATCGTGAGCCTCGTTCTGGTATTCGGCGCGATCGCCACCTTGCTCGCGCAATGGGGCCTCATACCGCGCTTCAAGATTGGCCCGCGCGCAGCGACCCTTTCGGGCGTAACGGTCGCCGCTTGCGGCACTGCGATCTTCGGCGGGTCGAGCGATCTGTTTACGCTGGCGCTGGGCTACGCGATCGCCTCGCTTGGTTTTGGCCTGTTTCGCCCGGGCACAACCGCGGGCACCTCGCTCTCAGTCTCTCGGGCAGAGCAAGGGCAAGCCTCAGGCATTGTCGCGAGCACGGCGGGCGCAAGCTTCATCTACGCACCGCCACTTGGCGTGTGGCTTTACAACCAGAGCGCCTGGCTTGGCATCGGTCTGGTGATCGCATTTTGCGTGCTTGTCGCAATCATCGGCTGGCGCGGCCTCCAGCAAGACGAAGCGTTGATCCGCGAAGGCTGAGCGCTAGAGGATCTCCAGCACCACATCTTGCGGACGGCACAGGCGCACGCCCTTCTCGGTCTCGACCAAGGGGCGGTTGATCAGGATCGGGTCCGCCGCCATCGCATCAAGCACCGTGTCCGCATCTGCATCCGGTAAGCCGCGCTCTTCCGCATCCGTCCCGCGCAGGCGCAGCCCTTCTTGCGGTGTGATCCCGGCATCCGCGTAAAGCTGCGCAAGCTTGTCGCGCGTGGGCGGATCTTTGAGATACTCGATCACGGTCACATCAACCTTGGAGAGGTTTTCAAGGATCGCGAGCGTCTTGCTTGAAGTCTTGCACTTTGGGTTATGCCAGATGGTCGCTTTCATACCGTCAATCTCCCGCCATTTTCGCTGTGCAAGCCTCTAACCCGCGCGCGGCAAAAATGCCACAGGCTGCGCCATTATGAGAATGACTTGCATTACTCATTGCCATTGCGAATAGGTTTCAATAGCCGCTGACCCGTGGGTGAATCGGTGCAATCAGCGCCAACACCCTTGGACGGAAGGCTTTTTTCTCAATGACAAGACATTCGCTGCGCGGCGCGCTTCTTTTCAGCTGCGCTTTGCTCGCGTTTCCAACCAGCGCTTTGGCCAATCAAGATACCGACCAAGACGAAGAAGCGAGCGGCGATGGCCGCATCACTGTCACCGGCGATGTGCTCTATTCGAACCAGGTGAACTCGGTCAAAACCCCGACCCCGATCATCGATGTGCCCCAATCGCTCACGATCACGACGCAGGAGCAAATCCAAGAGCAGGGCTTTGACAGCATCGGCGATATCGTCCTCTACACCCCGGGCGTCACCAATTCGCAAGGCGAAGGGCACCGCGATGCCGTCGTCTTTCGCGGCGTGCGCTCAACGGCTGACTTCTTCGTCGACGGCGTGCGCGACGATCTTCAATACTACCGCGGGCTCTACAATCTGGAGCAGGTCGAGATTCTGCGCGGGCCCAACGCGCTGCTCTTTGGTCGCGGCAGCACCGGGGGGGCGCTCAACCGCGTCACCAAAAAAGGCGTGATCGGCGATCAGTTCGTGGGCTTTCTGGGATCGGTAGACACGTTTGGAGCCTTCACCGGCCAGATTGATCTCAACTTCGCGACCAGCGAAAGCTCTGCCCTGCGGATCAACGCGGCCTATGAGAACCTGAACAACCACCGCGATTTCTATGATGGTGAGCGGATCGGCATAAACCCCACATTCCGCGCAGAGCTGGGCCCGGATACGATCATCGATCTTTCCTATGAATTTGCGGATCACAGCCGGTTTGTCGATCGCGGCATCCCTTCCAACGATGCGGGCGATCCGGCGGAGCAATTTGTCGACATCACCTTCGCGGATCCGGAAAACAACTTCCTCGAATTCGAAGCGCATGTCTTTCGCGGCACGATCCAACACGCCTTTTCCGATCAGTTCAAAGGCAATTTCACCGTATCATATGGCGATTATGACAAGGTCTATGCGAACCTCTTCCCGGTCGGGTTTAACGAGGAGACCGGGCTCGTTCGCCTCGATGGATATATCGACACGACGCAGCGGCAAAATCTCGTCCTCGCCGGCAATCTGATCGGCGAGTTTGAGACTGGCAGCATTCTGCACACGCTGCTGTTTGGCGCGGAATTCATCGATACGGTCAACAACAACGATCGCTTCAATCCGGTCTTTGCCACCAGCGCGGCGGATATCGCGGCAAACGAAGCGGCGGCAGCGGCAGGCAATCCGCTGCCTTTCCCCAATGCGCTTGGGCGGACGGATCAGGCCGATTTCCTCCCGACGCGCCCGATCACGATCAACAATTTCACCGGGACCAGCGCGTTCGTCGATGCCTCGGGCGCGGTGCAAACCCGCCCTGAAAGCTTCGCCTTCAGCACGCTGAATGACGACACCGAAGCCGATGTGCGCGTGTTCTCGCTTTACGTTCAGGACGAGATCGAACTGACCGACTGGCTCAATGTCGTGATCGGCGGGCGGTATGATCGCTTCGAGATCGAAGTCTTGAACGTTGCCAACGGCGACTTTCGCACCCGCACCGATGAAGAGTTCTCGCCGCGCGCTGGCCTGATCCTCAAGCCGCAGGAAAACATCTCGATCTATGCCAGCTATTCCGAGAGCTTCCTGCCGCGCTCAGGCGAGCAATTCGCCAATATCAACGGCAACAACGATGTGCTCGAGCCCAACACCTTCACCAATCTGGAAGCGGGCATCAAATGGGATATCAATCAGCAGTTTGGTTTTACCGCCGCGGTGTTCGAGATCGAACAATCCTCGCCGGTCGTGTCCGATCTCGACGCAGGGCTGTTTGATATCATCGATACGCGCGTGCAGGGGTTTGAAGCGCAATTGCAAGGGCAGGTTGCCCCCTGGTGGTTTGTTTCGGCGGGCTACAGCTTCATCGATGGCGAACAGGCCGACAGCACGCTGCGACCGCGCGAATTGCCGGAGAACCAGTTTTCGATCTGGAACCAGTTCACGCCCACGGATCGACTTGGCCTTGGCGTTGGTTTGACCGCGCAAGACGAAAGCTTTGCAGACAACGGGAACACTGTGACGCTGCCGAGCTATGCGCGCGTGGATGTGGCCGCGTTCTATGATGTCTCGGACAATCTGCGCCTGCAGGTGAATGTGGAGAACCTGTTTGACACGCAGTACTTCCCCAATTCGCACACCGCCGACAACATCACCGTGGGCGCGCCGCTCAATGCGCGCTTCACGATCACGGGCCGGTTCTAGTCGGCCTCATCCCCATCGGCTGCGGGCACGCGCAAGGCGGGGACAGCCTCGGCTGCGTCCGCCGCGCTGATGCCGGGGGCGGGCGCTGCGCTGATGCTCTCGCGCCGCTGTGCCACGCGCCCGGCACGCTGGATTGCGCGCACTAGCCTGGGATAGACGCCGCAGCGGCACATATTGGGCACCGCGGCTTCGATTTCTTCCACGCTGGGTGCGGTGTTGCGATCGATCAGCGCCGCCGCGCTCATGACAATGCCCGGCGTGCAAAAGCCGCATTGGATCGCCTGTTCGGCCACCATCGCTTGCTGCACGGGATGCGAACGATCGCGCGATAGGCCCTCGATCGTGGTGATGAAGCGCCCCTCTGCCTCGGCCAGAGTGATCTTGCATGATCGCAGCGCTGTCCCATCGACGATGACAGTGCACACCCCGCAAGAGCAATCGCCCCCGCCGCCCGCCTTGGTGCCGGTGAGGTTCATTGCCTCGCGCAGCGCGTAAAGCAGCGGGGTGCGCGGATCGAGATCAAACTCGACCGGGCTGCCGTTGATCGTCATGCGCGACATGGGTGTCGCCTACCGATTGTGAGCTTACGAGCGCCAGCTGTCGTCGATTTTGGAGACGCGGCGCTTCCACGCTTCAAAGTCGAAAACCCCTGCGCCGCCTTGCGATGTCATCACCGAGATATCGCGCTGATGCACATCGACGACCTCTTGCGGGACAACCGTGGGATTGCCCATGCCGACCGTCGCCACCTGGATCTCGCAAGCGCGCTGGAGCGACCACATTTTGACAAACATGCCCTGGATCGTCTTGTCCATCACCACCGGGCCATGATTGCGCAGCATCAGGATGGTCTTATCGCCCAGATTTTCGACCAGACGCTCGCCTTCCTCTGGGCGCACTGTGACGCCTTCGAAATCGTGATAGCCCATCTGATCCTGGAAGTTGCAGGCGTAGAAATTGGTCGGCATCAGGCCATCTTCATGGCTACACACTGCCATGGTCGCCGTGGTGTGCACGTGGCAGATGGCGTCCGCGCGCTCGCCCAGATGCTTGTGGAAATAGGCGTGCTGCGTAAAGCCCGCTTTGTTGACCATATAAGGCGAGCCGCCGACATTGTTGCCCTCGACATCGATCTTGACGAGGTTTGAGGCGGTCACTTCATCATAGAGCAGGCCAAAGGGGTTGATGAGGAAGGTGTCTTCCTCCCCCGGCACCTTCAGTGAGATGTGGTTATAGATCGATTCCGACCAGCCCAGATGAT
The DNA here is from genome assembly GCA_039821045.1 of Pseudomonadota bacterium. Taxonomy (GTDB): domain Bacteria; phylum Pseudomonadota; class Alphaproteobacteria; order Sphingomonadales; family Sphingomonadaceae; genus Erythrobacter. The sequence continues at coordinate 985 of JBCBOW010000021.1, read as the reverse complement.
CAAAAATGCGATAGCACGCGGCGAGATCGAGCCGCGCCTGCCACTCTTCCTTACTGACCTGTCCTTCAAGGCTGCTGTCGGGTTTGAGCTGGGTTGCCATTTCGTCTGATCCCTCCGGATTTGTTCGTTTGATAGCGATATCGCATAGCCGAGGGGGACAGCACAAGCGCTGCTTTGCGCCTGCAAAGCCGTTTCGCTTTGCCAAGCCAATGCCGCGCGGCTAGGCGCGCGTTTCACAAATGAGCGGCGAGACGATCTCTTCGGGCAGCGAAGCCCCAGCGCAAGCCGCCCCAAGCTCTGGCTCGAGCAACGCCAAGCTGACGTGCGGCTCGATCACAGGGCACCTGGTGGGCCAGACACTGCCCGGCATCATCGGAGTGGCAGCGATCATGTCGATCGGGCTGGTCGATGCCTATTTCATCGCACAATTGGGCAGCGATGCGCTTGCAGCGATTGCATTCATTTTCCCGATCTCGGTCGCGCTCACATCGCTGGGCGTGGGCGTTATGGTCGGGATCAATTCGGTGGTCGCGCGCGCGCTGGGCGAAGACGACATGGCCAAAGCGGGGCGCCGCGCCAATTTCGGGATCCTGTTTGCGCTCGCCTGCGGGCTTATCATGGGCGGCACGCTGTACCTGCTCGTCGATCCGCTCTTCACGCTGATGAACGCCGATGATCGTCTGCGCCCGATCATCAGGATTTATATGGAGCCCTTTGCGCTTGGCTTTCCCCTGATCCTGATGATCATGGGATTTAACGGCGTGCTGCGCGGCCAGGGCGAAGCGCGCAAGACCAGCTATGTCTCGCTGACCTATGCCGCTGCAAACTGGATACTTGATCCGATCCTGATCACCGGCGCTTTTGGGTTTGAGGGCCTCGGCATTGTTGGCGCGGCTTATGCAACCATTATCGGCTGGGGTTTGGGCGCTGTGATGGCCGCGATGCTGATGCGCGGCACGGCGATCCCGCTTAAGATTAAGCGGGA